>JBBQAD010000250.1:0-5752 GCA_038315885.1 Fibrobacteria bacterium
AACTGTATTTCAGCGATTTTTTGATGCGGGAATCATTTATTTTGATCCCCCCCAGATCACTATAAAGTTTCAAGTTCATCTGTAACAGTCACACGAGCTAAGAACACAAATAAAGTTAGTGTATCAGTAAATAAATCCGGATAAGCTTTAAGACAGAAAATTTGAGAATGCCATAGTCAAATTACAGCGGCTGTCTAGCGACGAACCAGTCTTACTAAGATTGTAGCTCATTCTGATGGGCCAAGTCAGCTATTTACTGCCCAGGCCCATCTTTAAGGGTAAGGAAATAGCTCGCTTAAAAAGGCGAGCATGGCATTCCACGAACGTTTATCGGCAACCGGATTGTAGGCAGCCCCCTTACTTGGGTCGATTCCTGCCTCCGGGTTTGTAAATGCGTGCACAGCTCCGCTGTAAAGAACCAGTTGGTAATCCACATTTGAATCGTCTAATTCTTTGCGAAAAGCCTCGATATCACTTTTGGAAACAAAGGGATCCTTCGCTCCGTGGAGAATCAATAACTTAGACTGGATTTTCTTGCCGTCTGAGGGATTGGGGGAATCAAGACCACCATGAAAAACCATTGTTCCCTTTACATTGGCACCCGTGCGTGCCAATTCGAGAGCCACTGTACCACCAAAACAGAATCCCATCGATGCTATCCGCGAACTGTCGACTTCTTTGCGTTTTTTAAAGGCTTTTAAGGCAGAGACTATGCGAATCCGCATCAAGGATCTATCCTTTTTGAGCTGACCAGCCATCTCTCCAGCTTCTTTGCTGTCTTTAGGGCGAATACCTTTTCCATACATGTCCACAGCAAAGGCAACATATCCCAACTCGGCCATTTGCTTGGCCTTGGCAATTTCAAGACCCTTTAATCCCATCCAGTCATGGATAATCAAAATTCCCGGTCTGTTTTTTTGTCCATTTTCTTCATAGGCCACAAAGCCCTGAAGATGGGTATTCCCCTGTTCATAATCGAGTGTATCGAGGCGAATGGCACCCTGGCTAAGGGACAGCATGGCCAACATGCTGATCAAAATTGTGGATGCAATAGTCATATTTCCTCCGTGAATGAAATAAATAGAATCTCACACTGAATGATGTGTAAATCAAAATCTATCAATCAGATTCTGACTTCAAGGTTCTCTCCCGTGTAAAATTACCAAGTATTCATAAGTTTTAGTCAGGGGATTGGCTATTTTGTGGATACATGCATATTTCATTGGGCTTTTCGGCAGTGTGTTTACTGCTACTTTTTCAGAATTCGAGCTATGGGATCGATTTTATTTTGGCCGGAGCCGTTAGCGACCATTCGATTCGTATCAACGCCAAAACTGCCTCGGATAGCAAAAGGGTGTTCATCCAAATTTCGGAAGATTACAATTTTTCGAAAACCCGCAGCAGCCCGCCTCTGGCATCTTTTTCAGCAGCCAATCATCGCATTGTATCATTTGATTTCACGGAGTTAAGCCCAGAAACCCGATATTATTATCGAGTTATCCAAGACAGTGATACAAGCCTAACTGGCCGTCTACAAACCTTTCCAGAAAAGGCCAAATCTTTTTCTTTCGCCTTCTCTTCTTCTGCTCTCGAGGGAGTTGAACATCCGGTATTTGAAACCATTCGGGAGTATCGACCTCTTTTCTTTATTTTGAATGGAGGCTTGTTTCAACATTCTATTCGTGAAAACGATGCCTTGCTTTATCACCAAGCCTATGATCGGGTTTTGAAAGGAGAGGCTGCTGCCCGGTTGTATCGCGATATGCCGCTTGTATACACTTGGCAAGGCAATGACTATGATGGAAAAAATCGGGGTGTGAAGTTTAAAGGCCGTCAGGCAGCACGCGAAGCGTATTCCCGCTACTTTCCACATTACCCTTTGAGTGATACTATGCCAAATCCAGCCATTTACCAGGCTTTTACAGTGGGACGCGTGCGCTTTTTGTTAACAGATTGTGCCAGTGCAGCAGGCCCTCCTTCCAAAAGGGGAAGTCTAATGGGCGAAACTCAAAAAAAATGGTTTAAAGAAGAATTAAAGAAGAGTAAATCGATGTATCCAGTGGTCTTTTGGATTTCGGCGCTGCCTTGGATGGGCGACAAGAAAAAGTCATGGTGGGCTTACCCAGAAGAAAGAACCGAACTATCGGCCTATATCGATTCTTTGAAACTCCCCGGTCTTTGCATGCTGTCAGGTGGAGAAACATTGGCGCTTGATACAGGACTGCATGAAAATGGAAAAAAGGGTTTTCCGGTATTTGTAGCAGGGGCTTTGCAGGCAAAGAAAACCTCCAAGCTGGAATCAGTTTTCAATAAGGGCCAGTATCCGGGCAAGGGACAATTTGGAATTGTGCGCATCGAAGATATTGGCGGCAGCCGGATTCAGGTGCGACTCGAAGGGCGTAACTCCGAGAATAAAACCCGACTATCTTACAGTTTCGATGTTAACCTGGAGTTAGAAGATTTGGAGACAGAATAGACTTCTATCACTCAAGGCAAAGCCACAGCGACACGGCACTGGGAAAGTATATCTCGATGTTTTACTAAGGTACGGGAGTCTTCTTCAGAAAATCGGAAACTGCAGGGAGTTTGGAATCCCAAGGGGCGAAGAAGTAAAGCATCAGGACCCACTCTTGCATTTTTTAAGGCAGCTTTTTTACCGGGAACCCAGGCTACCATGCCATCCAGGGCTTTTTCCAATTCAATTTGATCCACCGAAAAAAAACGATGATTTTTTTCGTCAACGAATTCAGGTGCAAAACAAGCTTTGGCAGCAAGCTGGGTAGCATCAATTACAATTCCTGATTCCTGCTTGACGGATAATCGTGAAGAGTCTGTTACGAGATTTTGGATAAAGGGAATATCCAAGCTTTGGCTAAGGCCATAGCCCAACTCTTGCTTTTGAATGGGAATGCTGAGCTGTTCAATTGAATCGATGACACTAGAGCTTAACTGTTTTGCCAAGTTGCTGCCAGTAAACTTGGAATCATTGCGTTCAAAATGCTGCTTAAAACTCTCTAGCATCAATTGTCGTTGGTCTCTGAGCAATTGTATTGAATCCGAAGCCAATCCGTAGATTTTAAAGCGAAAGAGACCTTTCGAAAAGTCAGTTTCCACGGCAGTTACATTATTTTCGCCCTGTATCAGTGTTACATTTGATTTCCAGGAGCTAGCCTGATTCCGGCTTTGCGCTTGCCACGCCATTAAAGTTAGGCTTTGTTGATGCAACCAGAGCTTTTGAGCTTTTTTAATTCTCTGATCGAAGGCCTGTTTTTGGGAATAGTTATTCTGCTCTCTTGCTTTGTCCAATGCGCTTACGCTTCCCTTCGCAAAGCTTAGAACTGGATTTAAAAACAGCGAGTATATTAGAGTTAAACACAAGCTGCTATCAAATAGAAAGCGAATTAATGTCACACTATCCTGCCATGGAAAAAGAGCTTGTTTCATCGATTTGACGTATGGCTTCAAGTAAAATTCCCATGGTATCTCCTTCAATGTTAATATTCAGCGAATCACTGCTGTGGCGGAAGCGAAAGTGCCCCTGCGTCCATTTTAGCGCATCAATTACAGCATCCAAACCCTTCAATTTTGAACTACGGGCAAAAATGATATCCCCTTTTCGGAAACTGAAAAAGGCGGTCGTAATCCCATCTTCCATCTCCACATGACCACTCATTTTGGCGTTATGTACAATCTGGGCCAGATCAATAAAACTAAAACTGGTTAAATCACCGGACAGTTCGGAGCTAACCATATTGGAGAGCTTTTGGTTCAGGTTGCGCATTCTGTCCGCCAAGAGCTGATAGAGAACCAGACCCAGTTCAGGGTGATGGCCCAGAGCTCGAAAGAATTCCTTTCTTGAAATTTGTAACAATTGGCAATCATCGATGGCTTCAATCAGGTAATGATTTAAACGCCCTGTTAACATCGCTAATTGGCCAAAACAATCACCTTTCCCCAAAACTTGAAGGGCCATGAACTTGCCTTCTTTACCTTTGGCAGATAAACGTGCACGACCCTGCTGCAATAGAAAAAATTGATCTGTATGGTTTTCTTCTTGTAAGAATTGATGACCTTTTAACAAAGCAGTAACGGTTCCAAGACTGCCTAAGGTTTCTAATAGAGTCGGAGAGATGCGTTCAGCAAAGGGAAGTGAAGTAGTGGACTGGAAAAAAAGTTGCTCATTTATTTCAACATTATAAAGTCGGCTTTTTTCCGCCTTGCAATAAGACCATCGGCAGGCACATTTTTTAAATCCAGATTTAAAATCTCCTACATCTTTTAATTCTTGTTCTTCTTTAAGTGCCAAGGGTAAGAAGGTGGCAATCGGCATACTGCAATGATGGTATTGGTTTCCGCTAATTGTAGGCAACTGTACTTCTACACTATCATTGACTCGATATACCGGGCAGTTCTGTAATTCTTTTGCATTCAGGCTCCAGAGTATTTCTTTTTTTTCCATGTTACCAATTCCTCGGAACATCTGTTCCCTGAGAGAGTAGGAGAAAATGGGGAAGTATATTTAGATTTTCAATATACCCGTATTACGAAACGATGCAAATGATGTTAATATCGGTCAAGCACTGGCAATTGGCAAACCCGGAGCGACCAATGCAGCTTTGTTGGCTAATTCGATTTTGGGTGCCAAGCTGCCAGAATTGCGCGAAAAAATTAAAACTATCGAGTTAACCAGGCTTTGTGAAAGCTGGGGCGGTAAAGTTCACGAAGCTGTCGTACAGAGATTGAATCGCTCGTTCATAGTCGGAATTTTGAACACCCACAATAATGTTTAACTCCGAGCTGCCCTGGTCAATAATGCGTACGTTGGCCTTGGCATCACGCAGGGCGATAAAAACTTGCGCCGCAGCCCCCACCTGGTGAATCATTCCTTCGCCGACAATTGCGATGAGAGACAAATCTGTAGATATTTCCATACGGTCGGGCTGTAACATTCGTTGAATATCCTCACGAACCGCCTCAATTTTATCGCCGAGCTCTTCACCTGACACCACTACGCTTATGGTATCAATTCCGGAGGGACAGTGTTCGAAGCTGATTCCATGTGTTTCAAATATGCCCAAAAGTCGCCGACCAAAGCCGCGTTCTTTGTTCATCAGCGATTTTTCAAGACTGAACATCGTGAAGTTTCTTTTTCCGGCAATGCCGGCAATACTATAGGGTCCAGGACTTAATTCACGGACAATCAGAGTTCCCTTATCATCTGGATTGTTGGTGTTTCTGATATTGATGGGAATCCCTGCAGAGCGTACCGGTTCAATGGCTTCATCGTGAAAAACGCTGGCGCCCATGTAACTCAACTCACGGATTTCCCGATAACTGACTTCATCCATGGGCCGAGGATTGTTTACAATGCGGGGGTCAGCCATCAATAGGCCTGATACATCCGTCCAATTTTCATAGACTTCGGCATGAATGGCTCGCGCAGCTATAGCACCAGAAATATCCGAGCCGCCGCGAGAGAAGGTTTTAATTTGACCTTTGGAATCAGCGCCGTAGAATCCAGGAATGACATATAATTTTGTTTCATCCCTTAATGCTTCACCCAGCTTGGAGTAGCTTACGGCATCAATACGGCCGGCAGCATCAAAAGTGATATAGTCTTTAGGGTCGATAAACTCTGCTTGTAGATACTGCGCCAGCAAACGGCCGCACAAGTATTCGCCTCGTGAGGCGACAAAATCTTTGCTCACGGAGCCGCTTTTTAACTCTTGTTCAAAATCTTGTAAGGCTTCCT
>JBBQAD010000143.1:0-8304 GCA_038315885.1 Fibrobacteria bacterium
CCAAGGCCTCATGGCTACAGGCATAGAGAAAGGTTTTATGACCATTGCGCATTTGGCGAATGACAGCAAAGGCCTTTTTTGACAATTCTGGTTTAGTGGCCCCTAAAACCTGGGCGCTGAACTGCTCAAAGCAAATGGATACAAAACCTGAAGTGTATTTATGCAGATTTATATGTGACTCTTTATGCAAATTTGGGTTGGTTAATGTCATTATAAGGCTTCCAAGTGTTATAACTGTGTTTTAATTTTTCAGACGCCAGGCCGAAATCTACCACATTGGGAGACCAGGTAACTTTGCGTAGCCTTTCTGCTTCGAGAGTGATAGCATCCCAATCTTCTGTGACTTTACCCCATACTTCAAAGGGGCCTGTTTCAAGTAAAAGATCTTCATAGCGTTCAAGCACATTGGGCCAAAAGATCACTTCAATCGATTCGGTATAATCTTGCAGGGTCATAAACTTCATGCTGCGACCACTTTTTTCGACCCAATGCATGCGCTGGGTAATCGGGGAGCCAAAAACCTTTATTCGTTTGCCTATGTGATGCTTTAAATCTTCGGCTGAAACGGCATCACGGGCCGCAGGATGCAATTCGAGCACCGAAAGCAGATTGCCCGAAAGCATATATCCCAGTAGATATAACTCGTTTAGGCAACGCTGCATCAGAGAATAGTTGCCTAAGTTGGGAAGCCTTTTGACTGTATCACCAGGAGAAAGACTAGTCAACAGAGAAGGCTGATCGCTACGGATTTTTCCGTATTCACTTTGAAGCAAGAACAACAGTTCGGGTTGTGACAGACCCAGATAATCAAAGGCGCCCACCAATATCAAACGCTCCACTTCGCTTTTTCCTATGGAAACCCGGCTTAAAAAATCGATAAAGTCTTGAAAAGGGCCACTCTTTTGGCGTTCAGTTACAATGATTTGTTTGCTTTTCGAGTTTAAAGAGCGAATGTGTAACAGTCCGGGACGAATCCAGGTATCTTTGCCGGCGTATTTTACTTGTGATTCATTAATATGCATCGGTAGTATGTTAAGGCCCCAACGGCGGGCTTCGTCGATATAGACATCGCGCGAGTAGAATCCATGGTTATTCGATAATACTGCAGAAAGAAACTGGGCCGGATAATAGGCTTTTAGATAGGTACACTGAAAAGACAATTGTGCATAACTGGCCGAATGAGATTTACAAAAAGAAAAACCCGTGAAAGAAGAAACCCGCGACCATAACTCAGTGGCTTGCGTGAGATTAAGGCCTGCATGGGCTTGAGAGCCTTGGATAAATTCTTGGGCCACTCTTTCGAGATCGGCTCTGGTTAAAGCACCCTCATGCATACTGTTCATCATTTTTCTGATTTGATCGGCTTTCTTATACGATAGGCCGGCTACATGATGGCAGATTTTGGTTACATCTTCTTGGTATGCGCATACATCATGGGTTTCCTTTAAAATCGGTTCTAAGCTGGGATGTAAAAACTCCCAATCCTGAATGCCCAGTTTCATTTTGCGGTGGCGCTCAATAAAGGTTTTTGTATAAGTGGCGCCCGCGGGTCGCACCAATGAGGAGGTGATGGTAATCTCTGCAAAACTGCCCGCCTGGGCTTTTTTATTAAGCCGCATTTGCGCGGGCGACTCGATGTAGAATATGCCACGGGTTCGCCCCCTTGCCATTAGGTCACTGACATTCAAGTCATCAAAACATTTCTGCAATTGTTCTGGCTTGGAAATCTTGGGATCGGGAATTCCGCTTTGCTCCAGTTGAGCCAGTGTATCTCTAAAAACCGATATAGAACCGTTTCCCAATAGATCGAATTTGATAAGACCCAATTCGTCTATTCCATTGTGCATATCGATTTGGGTGATGAGTCGGTTTTTTTCACCGCCTGACCATTCACAGCCCACATGTCGCCAAATGGGTTTGTTGGTAATCAGCACGCCTCCGGGATGTTGACCAAGAAAGCGGGGGCGTCCCTTTATTTGTTCGGCCCAATGTGACACTTCGGCAATCTGTTCATCGCGCAGTTGACCATTTTTAGTTTCGTGACTCTCTAGAATTCGGCTCACCTGTTCTTCAGAAAAACCTAATACTTTGGCAACCTCTCTAAATGCAGCGCGGTGGCGAAAATGATTGGTGGTACAGGTGATGGCAACGTGTTCGCGTCCAAAACGTTTCACGACATGATCTAAGACGAGTTCGCGTTCGTCCCATCCAAAATCAAGGTCGGCATCGGGCGGAGAGGCTCGGTCTTCATTTAAAAAACGTTGGAAGTAAAGGTTACACTCAATCGGATCGAGATCGCTAACCTGAAGATTATAAAATGTGATGGAATTGGCTGCAGATCCTCGCAAAATTGTACAGTCGCGGGGTTTACGGTATGCACTTTTCAAATGCTCTCCAGCCCATTCGCGGATTTCTTTGACCATGAGAAAGTAGGAGGAATACCCCAGCTGGGCGATGGTTTTAAGTTCCATCTCCTGTATCTCTCGGGCTTTGGCATAATGTGGGCTATTGCCGTAATTAACCCATAATCCCTGGTGAGCTAATTCACCGAGATAAGAGTCAGGGGTATACGTTTTAGGAACATCGATACGGGGCATTATCCATTTGTTGAGTTCGAGTGTAACATTACATTGATCGGATATTATTTTGGAGTTAAAGATCGCTTCGGCATGACGCGGAAATAATTCATGCATCCGCCCTTCGTCACAAAACCAGGCTTGGGGAGAAACAGTCTCACCCTCTTTCAAACGCGAGAGGCTGCTATTTAAATCAATGGCGCGCAGCATTTGGTGCAAGCCCCAATCTTGAGAATTGAGAAAATACACATCATTGGCTGCTAGCAAGGGTAGTCCATAAGTAGTACACAGTGTTTCAATGTGACGACTGCGTTGCCTGCTTTTTTGATCGTGGTTGATCAATACTCCGTATATGTTAACATTATTTTTATTTATGAATTCTTTGCTTAATTCTTGGTCTAATTCTTTGTTTAATTTTTTGCCTTTAAAATTTGGGCCTTCACATAAAATCTGTAGACAGCGGGGATGGCTGCTTAAGAGAAACAAATGGGGCCATGCTCTCGCAAAAGCCTTTTCAAAACGGAAGCCTTTGGGGTCCATCATGCGCAAGGAGGATAATTCACACAGATCGCCGTAGCCCTCAGCATTTTTAGCCAAGAGAGTGATGCGTTCGCCGGGGTTTTTAGCCTCGGAGAGTTCGAGTCCTAAAATGGGTTTGAGCCCTTGCTCGCGGCAGGCGAGATAAAACAGAATGAGGCCACTGGTGCGGTTATGGTCGCTTAAAGCCAGCGATTCTTGCCCCATCGCTTTGGCCCTTTGCACCAATTGCTCTACCTTGGGTACAGCCTCTAGAAGAGACCATTCGGAGTGCGTGATTAGATGTGAAAAAGTGTTAGCCATATACTGCACATTTGTTCAGTATAATCTATCCCTAAAATGCGGGGAGTGTCAAGACGCTCGAGAAAGAGAAAGGGGCTTTTTTAGCTCGTTTAAGCGGGGGCCTTGGGATGTTTTAGTTCGCAGTTTAGAAAATTTTTAGCAGCTACTCGGGTCGCACAAGCTTTCAAAGCTTTTTCAATAGGGGCATAGAGACATACATATCTGCCGCTACTTGGGCGGGTGCCGATGTTTACACTGAACTGATCTTCTCATCTGCACCGGGCTGCGCCAGGCTCGGCTATCGCCTCGGCCTCCTCAAAGGATGCACTAAAGTATTCCGACCTGTAATCCCAAGTAAGCAGTCATTCCCACATCAGGATAACCCACTGCGGTACTGTATTTTTCATCGAGAAGGTTTTCAATTCGGCAATACACTCGATAAGACTGCTTCTTACTCAATTCATAAGCCAAAAGCATGCTTAGGTTGTGAAAGTCTCCGAGTTGATGGTTTTGCTTATCAGCTGAAAATCGACTATTCCAATAATCAGAAACGTATTGATCCTTCAATCGAGATTCAAAGCCCATTCCTTTCCAAGAAATTTCTGCTTGAGCGAGACCGTAGGGAATTTGCTCATCTGTGACCCAAACATTCTTTTCATTTTGCTCGCTTCGCATCCAGGTCGCCCCTCCAGAAATCGATACTCCGGAGATTCGTACACTTTCCCAATTTCCTTCTACACCCCATTGGCGTCTGTCAATGTTACCGTAGTTTTCTAGCACGCTTCCATTATCCGATGTGCTTAACTTTCCTGTGTAATAGAGAGCATTGTTTTGGTTCACAAAAAATGTGGCTACTGATGCAGTTCCAATGGTCTTTGTTTTGTAAATCACACCAAAATCTATTTTTTGTCGGTCTTCGGATTTTGGTTCCAGACCTTTATCTGTTAGGCTACCTGGTCTTGATTGTATTACACTATAATTACCATGAAGCCCCAAGGAAAAAAATGAGTATACATTCCAGGCCAGTCCAAGTGCGGCGTTGGGCTCTAAGTCACCCCATTCTTTTACTCGTGGTTCAGCCTTTTGTACCGCAGAAGAAATTTTAGAGTCCCAGTGGTAGGGAGTAAAGCGTTCATAGTAGGGGAGATTAAGGCGAATTCCTGCGTCCGCAATCCAATTTACCCAGGCTTGTTCTACAACACTTACCCAAGACCAGGTATGCACATCTTGCCTAAATCCTTCATAAAATCTTTTACCATCAGGGGCTAGCCATCGATTATGGTTTAGACCCGTTCGCAGTGATGTTTCCTTAAAGGGTAACCAGGCCGCCATGAGTGAGAGAGTGGTTTCATAATCGACATCGCGGTGATCTTTATGACCTAGGGAGTCTTTGATTACTTCTTCAAAATTTTGAACTCGTCCCATTCCACTGAGCAAGAGTTCTAGTGAGAAGTTCGGCAAAGGTCTCCAAAGACTTTGAAAGGAACCAGACAAGCCTTCGATAGGATCAAAACGATCTTCACTTGTCTGTAAATTTTGCTGTGCAGGGGCCTGGGCTTTGTACAACTCGTAGTAGCCCAGTAGGGCAAAGCTCTGTATCTGTAACAACCATTGGTCGTTTGGCGACCAACGCAGAGCGCCCATTAGATTGCTGTGTCTTCTCTCGGCATTTTCGCCTTCGGGACCTTCAACTTGAAAATGACTGATTCCACCCCTGACCGCAAAATCGTTCTGATTCACTCCTCCTATCACTCCCAAATTGAGAGTTCCGTAACTGCCAATTTCTCCTTGTGTTCGCAGGGATAAACTGTCATACTGCCGACTTTGTAAATCAATCACCCCAGCCGCACCTGTCATACTCGTTAACAAGGCTCCACTACTGCGAATAACTTGAATACGTTCTAGATCTAATGTTGACAATAAGTAGGGCATTTCGCTTAGCTCTTGCTGCCAGATACCATCTAAACTATAGTCGGGATAGGGATAGGCTTGCCCCCGAAGAGACGCAAATTGATACACCTTTCTACCACGGGTTTCGACCCAAGTACCCGGAACCTGTGATAAGGCCTGCATGACCGAAGTATAGCCCCAAGCATCCATTTGGGATCGATCGATAGACCAGGTCATGGCATCAAGGGAAAGACTTTCGCGCCTCGGGTGTAACAAAATTTGTTGGCTATGTTCACTCCAAGCAATGTAGGGTGAAAGCTCAATGGTATCCTGTGCAATCGGTGATTGAGATTGACTGGAATCGCGACTTAAAATAAGTGAAGTATCACTTCCCGCTTCAGCAGATAAAACTGTCGATACAAATACAAATAAAACGGATAAAGCAAGGGACGAAATACTCTGTAGACAATTATATCTACTTGTAATTATTTCGACTGTGGATAGATGAGACATTGAGTGACGCTCCATGCTAATTGCAAAACTGAAATACGACGAAGCATTTTAAAACGGGACATTTTTTATTGCAGGATCTGGTGTCATTGTGTCACAACACAGTATTCTTTAACTAGTCACTGCAATTCGCTTTTACTAAGCAAAGCCATTAGATATTTTTAAACGGTTTAGTCAAAAATTTCTGAAGCAAAGTTGAGAAAAAATAGGATGCTGGAGCATTGTCTCGAAGCCTGATTATTTGAGAACGTTTTTCTAACAAGCTTGACCAAAAATAAAGTTTCTTTTGTATACAATTATTTTTCAGTAAAGTGTCACAGCTCTTAAGGCTTAGCTTTAAAGAATTTTGTTTCGGAATCTGATAACTCTTGGAAACTAACGACAAAGGAAATTCCAGCAATCCTTCAACAAGACGAGCAAGACTTAAACTGGTTTACAAAAACTTATTCTGGTTGGAACTCAAAAAAACTCATCGATTTTACTTGATGTGAAGATTGAATATGTAGACATTAGTCCCAAAGAATTTTCTAAAAAAATGCAGGGCTTTACAGCAAATTTAGAGGGGATGTTTACTGACTCTCGGAAACGGGAGAAACAGATTCAGAAGCAGTTGGTAGGGCTGAAGTATGGCAGATAAAAGACCAAAAGCAATTGTGACCGAGTTACCCAATCAATTCATTAAGATATTCGGGGAATTATTCTTCATGCTCGTACCCAGGCGGTGCGCAGCGTCGATTTTCACCGTGTGCAGATGTACTGGAATATGGGAGAACGCATCTTTAATGAAGAGCAAGGTGAAAAAAATCGTGCGGACTATGGTAGTTACCTTATCCGAGGATTAGCAGAAGCTATTGAACCGGATTATGGAAGCGGATTTTCCTACCGTCAATTGAACTGGTGCAGGCAGTTTTATCGTACCTACCCAATTGTGAACGCACTGCGTACACAATTGAATTGGTCTCAATACCGCTCCCTTTTAAGGATAGAAGACCCTCATAAACGGGAATACTACGAGCTGGAAGCTGCCCACAATGGTTGGACAGGTCGGGAAATGGACCGCCAAATTCAATCTGGGCTTTACGAGCGCCTTTTGTTGAGTAACGACAAAGAAACGGTGCTGGCAGTGGCTCGCAAAGAGCGTCAACCGGACTTACCCCAAGAAATCATCAAAGACCCCATGGTTCTGGAGTTTTTAGGACTGGAACGCAGAGCTCACTTAGATGTTTTGTAGTGATTGAGATCAAGACTCATAAAATCACCCATCAGGATTTGGGTCAGTTGCAAATGTATGTGAACTATTATGACCGCCATGAAAAACTCCCTGAAGAAAATCAAACCGTGGGGATTTTGCTTTGCGCCGAAAAGAATAACACGATGGTAAAACTGGCCTTGCCAGAAGAGAAGCAAAACATTTTGGCATCGAAGTATTCACTTTATTTGCCCAGTGAAAGCCAGCTGCTCGAAGAGTTGAATGTATTTTTCGTGGGTTTTTGTCGCAGCTTCAAAATAGTTCGGCTCTAAACTCATGTAGCCTTTCCCTTGAACACAAATTGATTATGATAGGCGAGAAATGGCCAGTGTTTGGCTGTTACCCATCGAAGGCGTTTAGGTGTGGCTAGACCTAAGGTGGTAATCACCGGGGATGGGAGTTGCGGTGATACTTGCAGTTTTCCTTCATCTGTAAAAGTGATCCATCCCTTATCAAACAATGCATCATAATTCGTGATTAACAAAAGGCCATTATAAGGGTTCAGGCGTTCTTCATCACTTTGGCAGTCTGACCAGGGCTTACAATGGCTGGCCCTTAGCAAATCAGAAAATTCCAATCCGCTTAATGCACAAGCACCTTTCCAGTATTCCATCAGAGCCGAGCGAAACACATTTTGCCCGATTCGTTGTTTGACTAATCGTTCGGTTTCAGTGCCAGCAAGGTTTTGACCCGCGCTCCCAGCAAGCTCCGCCAATTCGGCTTTTACGGCCCGCGTATATTCATCAAGGGGGCGGCTTGGAAGAGATAAACTCAGTGCGCCGGCTCGTTTGAGTAACTGATACAGTGTTTCTTCAGAATCAGCCCATAGGTACAACATTGGATCGTAATGAGTGACATACAAAGGTGTTAGGGAACCGAAATCCCGGCGTAGCTCGGTATCAATTTGGGGGTTCGGAACTGTTACAGACCAGCGGCATACCCCAAGCGAAGCATCAAATACAGAAACCAGAATATTCTGCCGATGCCGGGAACTTGACAATCGCAACTGTTCACCTACAAGCTCCGCATTTTCCCAGCCGGTATTCTGGCCAATTTGCCGTACTAAAGTTGCGTCCAGTGTCTTCATGGTCTATCAGAAATCGGGGTTGAAAGAATGATGCTATAGGACACAAATTTCGCTTTTGAATGGATTGTTAGAATCTGATTCTAACATTAATATATGGCCAGCAGACTCGCCAAGCCTCTTTTCTGTGTACGGGATAAGCTCAAATGGGCGAGTTTTACCAGCTCATCTGCCGC
>JBBQAD010000391.1:0-3970 GCA_038315885.1 Fibrobacteria bacterium
CCAAGGCCAGTAATGATACCCGCACCGAAACAGACAAACAGCACAAGGCCTCTTTCGATATGAAAAAGGGAAATGGTAAATTGAATTTTATTCCTTCCATGGGCGTGGGAATGAATACCGACCTCGAATATGATGGCAAGGGTAAGACCTCTCGCGCCGGTCAAATCAAAGCTACACTATCGGCCCGAATAGTAGCAGTGTATGACAATGGCAATCTTTTGGTTGAAGGACACAAAGAGGTTGAAATAAATAATGAAATTGAAATTTTAAGAGTCAGCGGCATCGTCAGGCCCGATGATATTGCTTCTGATAATACCATCTATTCGTATAAAATAGCCGATGCCCATATTCAATATTCAGGCAAAGGCGATTCTACCAATGGTTCCCGTCCGGGCTGGATTGCCCGATTTTTCAACTGGGTTTTTTAATGGAAGCGTAACAGGATAAACATTATGAAAACAGGAATTGTCTGGTTTTGCCTTCTCCTTCTCATTGCTAAAGTCAATGCCAGTTATCGCATCAAGGATGTTGCCAGTTTACAGGGACTGCAAGAGACACAATTAATTGGCTATGGCCTTGTTGTTGGTCTCAGAGGTACTGGCGATGGCCCAAGGGCTCAATTTACCACCCAAAGTGTACTCAATATGTTACAGAATCTAGGTATTGATGTTCCTACTGACAGAATTCGTCTGCGCAATGTGGCCGCCGTTATGGTTACTGCCAGAATGCTTCCCTTTATCCGAAAAGGTGCACACATTGATGTAAAGGTATCCAGTTTAGGCGATGCCCGCAGTCTAGAAGGAGGCACACTGGTGATGTCTCCATTAAAGGGAGCCGACGGAGAGATTTATGCACTTGCGCAAGGGCCACTTTCAATTGGAGGCTACAATTATGAAGATATGCACGTCCAATCGAGTTACCGTAAAAATCACAACATGGTAGGAGAAATTCCGGGAGGCGGAATCATTCAAAAAGAAGTGTTGACTAACGAGGTGCCCAATGAAGACTTGAAAATCATGTTATCAGAACCTGATTTTACCACTGCTGTTGCGATCACCAAAGCAATCAACGGAAAGTATCAAAACGCTGTAGCCAAGACATTGGATGCAGGAACGGTTGCAATTGCAATTCCTGAAGCCTTTTGGCAGAAATCGCCGGAATTTTTAGCTGAATTAGAGGCGATTGATTTTGATATGGAAGCGCCGGCTCGAGTGGTCTTAAATGAAAAAACGGGTACCGTTATCGCAGGTGGAAATATTTATTTGCGCGAAGTGGCAGTTTCCCATGGAAACTTGGTGGTAAAAATCAGCGGACAAAGCGATACTAAGTCCAGTGCAACTATTTCACCAGCCAAAGCCCGCTTCGACAAAGCTCAACAAGACAAGAGCGAGGTCAATGTCGATGAACCCAATAGTGAAATGAAAGTATTGCCTGCTTCAACCAGTGTGACGGCTCTTGCTGAATCATTGAATAAACTAGGGGTCAAACCGCGTGATATTATTGCCATTTTTCTGGCAATTAAAAGAGCGGGTGCATTGAATGCGGAATTAGTGGTTATGTAATTGCTAGGCGTCCATTAAAAATTTAACTTGTAACAAAATTTTAAGGGACGCTAAACAATGTTAAAAGAAGATTTGTTAAGTGGCAAAGCCACTGTAGCCGTCGTCGGTTTGGGATATGTTGGATTACCCTTGGCTGTGGCTCTAGGCAAAAAACTAAAAGTCATCGGTTTTGATATTCATTCCGGTCGTATCGCCCTCCTAAAAGCCAATGAAGACCCCTCCAAGGAACTGAGCTCGTCAGAGCTTTTAGATACCAAGGTGGATTACACTTCCGATGCTGCTCGCCTCAAAGAGGCTGATTTTATTATTGTTGCCGTACCCACTCCCATCGACAATGCAAATAATCCAGATTTAAGCCCGGTTTTAAAAGCCTCCGCCACCATCGGTAAAAATTTGAAAAAAAATGCTATCGTGGTTTTTGAATCAACCGTTTATCCTGATGTAACAGAAGAAGTTTGCGGCCCTGAGATAGAGAAACATTCAGGCTTAAAGTGTGGTGAAGAATTCAAACTGGGTTATTCCCCCGAACGAATAAACCCAGGAGATAAGGAACATACTTTAACAAAGATCACCAAGATTGTTTCTGCCCAGGATAGTGATACATTAGATGTAGTTGCTGCTGTCTATGGCAGCGTAGTTGAAGCAGGTTTGCATTTGGCCAGTTCGATTAAAGTTGCAGAGGCTGCCAAAGTAATCGAAAACACCCAGCGCGATCTGAACATAGCCCTCATCAACGAACTGTCCTTGATTTTTGATAGGCTTGGTATTGATACCATGGAAGTTCTTAAGGCGGCTGGAACTAAATGGAATTTTCTCCGCTTTACACCGGGGCTGGTGGGAGGGCATTGTATTGGAGTAGACCCTTATTACCTCACTCATAAGGCCAAGGAAGTTGGCTATAATGCAGAAGTAATTTTGGCAGGCCGCCGTATCAACGATAGCATGGGGAAATTTGTTGCGGGAAAAACGGTAAAACTCTTGATTCAAGAAGGGATTCCCGTCAAAGGTGAAACAGTTATTGTAATGGGTCTTACCTTCAAAGAAAATGTATCTGATATTCGCAATACGCGGGTAATTGACATCATCAGAGAATTGGAAGACTTTGGTGTCCATGTTATTGTAACAGATGCCCACGCCGATGCAGATGAAACCCACCACGAATATGGCGTGCAGTTGACTCCTTTCGAAAAATTGCCTAAAGCACGGGCAGTAATTTTAGCGACAGCTCATGACGCTTATCGAAAGTTGGATGTAAAAGCCTTGAAGGCACTTTATCAATCTGGAGCGAATCCTATTCTTATAGATGTGCGCCGCATTTATGATAAAAAGCAATTAGAAGCAGCGGGAATCCGCTACTGGGGTCTTTAATTTAAGCCTGGCTGCAATCCTGGAGTCATGGAATAAAAATCGGATGCTCTTGGATTGAATGCCGCAGAGTTCCGCTTTAAAAATGTTTAAGAGGAACTTTTCCAATCGAAAAAACATTAAAGCCAATTTTATGGAGTTTTTCCCTATCAAGTATGTTTCGGCCATCAAAAATAAAGGCCGGCTTTTCCATTTTTTCATAGACCTTGGCATAATCCAAATTTTTGTACTCGTTCCACTCCGTTAACACGGCCACAGCATGCGCTCCCTCGACCGCCTTATAAGGATCTGAAACATATTCGATTCTATCGCCCAAGTCTTTCAGTTCAAGTTTGGCATTTTGAATCGCTTTGGGATCGCACACAACCACTCTGGCACGCTCCTCAGCTAGGCCCTTGGCCACCACAATGGCGGGTGATTCACGCGTATCACCCGTGTCGGCCTTAAAGGCAAAACCCAACAAGGTGATACGTTTACCCGCCACGGTATTAAACATATGCGAAAGCATATTTTGAACAAAACGCTTTTCTTGCCACTCGTTCATGTTTACAACTGATTCCCAATAGCGGGCTACTTCATGCAAACCATAACTTTCACAGATATACACAAGGTTAAGGATATCCTTTTTAAAACACGAACCGCCAAAGCCTACACTTGGCTTTAAAAATTTGGGTCCAATGCGGCTGTCAGTACCAATAGCAAAAGCAACCTCTTCTACATCGGCTTCGGTTTTTTCACATAGGGCGGAGATGGAATTGATGGAGCTGATTCGTTGAGCTAAAAAGGCGTTCGCAGTGAGCTTGGAAAGCTCTGCGCTCCATACATTCGCCTCTAGAACTTTTTCGCGAGGGACCCATTGGCAATAAATATCCACCAGGATTTTTCGTGCCTTAAGACCTTCCACGGTTTCACGAGAACCAATTAAAACCCGATCAGGATTTTCTAAATCCTTTACCGCTGTTCCTTCTGCTAAAAACTCAGGATTGGAAAGCACTTCAAAGTGAATATTTTTTTGGTTGTCGTTCAGAATGCGTTCCATTGCT
>JBBQAD010000392.1:0-3965 GCA_038315885.1 Fibrobacteria bacterium
CCAAGGCAGAAATATGCGCATAATAACCGCGTAACTCTTCTATGGCCTTCTCTCGGTGGCTTTCAGGTACATTTTCGCGCAAATGAATTTCTTTTGTCGCATACAGACTGCGAAATTCTTCAGGAGCGCTATGCAGAGGAAAATGAGGCGGCCCATAGGAGACCATGAGCAAAAATGGCTTAAACGATTCTAAGTGAATGCTTTCAAATCCAAGAGCTTCTGTATTCTTCTTCCCAACTTGATTTTTGATATAGCTACAGGCATCCTCAGTCTGGCTAAAGGCATCATATCCTTCCCAATATTGTTGATTTGGGTCGTCATTAAAATAGTAAGGTGACTTATTGTAATTGTGGTTGCATTCAAATCCCTTCCAGTAGTCAAAACCTAGCTGATGACTACGCGTTACTGGGTCTCTCCTTCGTTCATTTTGTCCCTCAGGGCTTCCGTACACATGCCATTTACCGATATAAGCAGTGTTATATCCGGACTGATTGAAAGCTCTAGCAATAGAGTTACAGGTTTCTTGAATGGGTACATCGTTGATTACAATTCCGTGTGTGAACGGATATTGTCCGGTTAACAAACTTCCCCGATATGGGCAGCAGACAGGGCAACCGGAGACCGCATTTGTAAAGTTTACACTGCGCTTGGCAAGTTTATCCAAAAAAGGAGTCTCTACATTCGGGTCACCCGCATAGCCGCAGGCCTGCGCCCGCCATTCATCGGCGAAGAGAAAGACGATGTTGGGTTTGGAATTTGAGGAAGGAGTCATGGATAAGAATTTTCTAACAGTGAAAGTATTTGATAGAGTAATATAACTTCTGAACTTGAACCGAATCCCAGCTAAAAGGTAATTCTGTTTACCTAGAATTGCGACCTTGGTGCTATTGCTGATCGGAAGCGATACCTCGTTTCCCGGCTCTTCGACAGTGTCACAGACACTGTCTCTTCCTGGGGATGGATACCCTTCATACCAACTGAAAGAGCCTAGGAACTAATATATCATTGATTCCACCAAATTGGAAATCCAAAAGATTCGCTTATTGGTTTTCTAAGGTTCAACCTTCAAGTTTGAGTGTGTTTTTTCTCCCTTTACCGAAAAAACTTCTTTTTCTTTATCTTGTCGCACTAATATTTGAGATCCATGGTAATTGAACTGTAATACTTTCTGCAACTTAGATTTAATGTTGATACTTCTAGCTTCCCCAGATATTCTATTCTCTTTCTGTATTATTTCTGTTGCCGATTCTGGCAGTACGGTACGGGGTCCGCATAATTTCTGATCCAATGATTGAAATCCAATTTTTAAAGCGGGAGAATTCGGCTTTAGGGTAAAATTTCTATTGGCAACATCAACAAATAATGGATCCCCCACTACGGAATGCGTATCGAATTTTCCATTTTGAAATTTTCTCCACTCATCCCAGGAGAAACCGAGCCATTTATAGATCGCTTTGGTGTGAAAAAAACAATTGCTATCCGATTCGACTACGACGTTTGGATGCTGCTTTTCCTCTGCATTATAAAAGCCATCGCCACACCATTCTCGATCACAACTGTTCACAAAAATATTTCGCTTAATCCGGTTGCTATTGGAAGAGGACCGTATTTGGGAAAAAGTTAGGGCCCCAAAAAAAATGTTATCATAAATTTGAATCCCAATACCCTTTGTCTCCATGGGTCCGAGTAAAATGTTTTTTCGAACGATGGAGCTATCGGAGGCATCATCCAGGTAAATTCCTGTGGTTCCGGTATTGGCGACCAGGTTTCCCTCAAGAATATTACCCACTCCTACTCCCCAAAAATTAAAGGCTGAGCCTTCGTTTAATTCAGATCGATGATCAAATCCATCATTGTAGCCAATAAAATTGTTTCGACTAAACAAAAAATTCCGGTAATTTTGATCTGTTACATTTTCTCCCCAATAGCTTTCCTTCATCCAACTTCTCATTTGCCCTCCCATAGCAACACAATAGCGCCCGCTCCTTTTAAAGCGATTGTTTCTAATGATATTATTGCCTGATTGGGAAATTTGAATAGCTCCCTCGCTTAAAATTAATCTGCTGATTTCTTCAAATGAACAATCTTCGATGGTATTATTCTTGTTTACATTGGCCTCTACAGCAGAATTAAAAGTTCCTTCACCGAGCCAATAACCTATTAGATTAACCGCAGCCATTCCGATATCCCGAAAAACACATTGCCTAATATTATTTTTCTGACTCCAATGATGAAATAGCACTCCGTTACAGCCCGTTTTCTCGATTACGCAGCGCTCTAAAGTGATATGGTCGGCATTTTCAAATACCACCGCTCCTTCACGTCGATTTCTATCGAATGCCTTTCCGAAGTCCGATCCATAAAAATGTAGTCTGCTGACTTTGATATGTTGAACTCTTTGACTGCTGGTTTTTCCTTTAAAAACAAAAAGACGACTGCTACTTGTATAAAGAATTTTTTGTTCAGAAATCGGTGTTTTTATTGGCCAGTAGTACAAATAGCCTTTTTCTTCATCTACGTAGAACTCCCCTGGCTCGTCTAAAAAACGAAGGTCCCCCATTAATGCGTAGGTATCAGCCAGCGGTTGGCCCTGAGAAGCTGTGGGGAACTCGTTTGGCTCGAGCATTAGGGTATTACCTGTAACACTAGCTAGGGGATATTGTAATATCCACCAAGGATGCTTGAGTAATACCGATACACCTTTCGAATTCCATCCAGAAGGCAGATCAGCCGTTTTTATATTGATACTAAAGTCTTTTTCGTCTTGTGACTCGGCTTTGAGCCAAGCCTTGCTATCGTTTTCGCCAGGTGCAACGTTATTTGGCCACCGAGCCCATTGCATACGTTGATTGTTTTCCAGCAGAGTGTAAAAAGGTCTTCCTTTGGGTATATCACATCGATAGATAGAACCCTTGTAAACACTCCAGGACTTTGCTTCTGTTAATGTAGTAATTACCGGACTCTCTCCCGGGTAGGCTTCCCATTGGGCTGGGTTCCCCTCAGTTCCATTATCGCGTTCATCAAACTCAAGCGGTTTTTCCAGTAGATAAATTCCTTCCCGCAAGATTGCAATGCGTTCATCAACTGTCATACTGCGCAGTCTGTTTTGTGCGGCAGCTAGTGATTTCAAGGGTTTGATTTGAGTGCCGCTATTGGCGTCATCGCCGGTTGGAGATACATAAATGGCAGCCAGTGAATGGTAGGAAAGTAGTACTGTAAAAATCCAGATGCTCATCCAAGGTAAGTGGGTCATCCGGAATGGAATTTTTGTGTTTTTTGAGAATAAATTAAAATTACTAAGCATTTTTACCTCAAATAGTGCCATATATAACCATTTAATGGCCATTATACTAACAAGTATAAATTAAAACATATTAAAATACTAAGCATATTTTGAAAAATAAAGTTAGGTTTGTTGGGGCAAGGATACTCTTGGCTTTTAGTGAAGTAGAGGAGCCAGAATGCGTTCCAAGGTTTGCACAAATTTATTCCTCCCTTTTATTGTGGTTCTGGTGATAGGTAGTTCATCCAATGCACAAGTAAGCAGCAGCAGAGTTGAGTTTTCACAAGAAGGCGAACATGCTGACATTATTCAAAAGGGAAATAGTCGTTATTCCCGCATTGACGCAGGAAATGGAGATACTTATGGAGGCCTTGCGGTATTACAATCGGAAGGGTTCCTCGGCTTTAAAAATGTGTTTATTCCTCAAAAAGGATTTGACTCTCTTCATATTTATGCCAGGAATTTAGGCAACAGTCCCATGGAAATTGAGCTACGACTCTATAGTATTACAGGTTTACTGCTTGGTTCTTGCCCCGTTGTAAACTGGGGTCCGCATGCTCATATGCACGGAGATCAAAAGATGGTTTTGACTAAAATTCCCGAGTCTACAATTCAATTCGAAGAAACCAGAACAGTGTATCTGATCAATCGAGGTTCAAGCGATGTCAGCATTGATCATCTT
>JBBQAD010000488.1:0-2348 GCA_038315885.1 Fibrobacteria bacterium
AGCAATCGGCTTTCGCATGTTACTCCTGGTGGAACAATTACAGGGTCTTTTGATGCTCAGGATAGATTGTTGAGCTATGGTTCGGTTACTTACTCCTATAATTCGTTTGGAGATTTGACCAGTAAGACAGAATCGGGTCAAAGCACCCAATATGTTTACGATGCACAGGGTAACCTTTTAAGAGTGGATTTGCCTGACGGAGATGTGATTGAATACTTGATCGAGATTAAGCAACATTTTTTCTGTAAATTATATCCCAGCTTTATTTCCAATTTGACATTTCCATAAAAGTTCTTGCCGTCGCCCAGTCTTCGTGTGGGTATGGTAAGAATCGAAATTTAAAATTAACTGCAAAAATTTGGGAGAAATATAAATTAAAAATGAGGGAAATAAATTCAAAAAACCCTTTATAAAATCATTTTATCTTGGAGTATATCATTCTGATCTTATCCGTCCGAATTTCCAACTAGTTTTCTTTCAATACTAAAAGAACCGAATGATTTCAGTTGTCCTTAGAAAACTCCAATAAAGTTTTAGTTTCCAGTTTGTGGCAACCTTAAGGAACCGCCCCAATGCCCTCCCGTATCACTTCGGGTGCGCCGTCAACCAACGAAATAACTGTCGTAGGCGTTATCGGAATAATTCCCATATCCAAGACCAAATCAGTTTGATGCCCAAAGTGTTTCCAAATTTCATCCGGATCTAAAAAAGCATCTGCTTCTTGTGTCTTTGCAGCAGTATTTAAAATGGGGAAGCTGCCCTCGGCATACAATGCCTTAAAGAAAGGATGGTCAGGCATGCGAATCCCAACTTCTTGTCTGTTGACATCAAGAATTTTGGTCGCTTGTTTGGTGGCTGGTAGAATAAAGGTATAGGGCCCCGGCAAAAGATGTTTCATATAGCGATAGGCAAAGTTATCAACCCGGGCAAAATCGGTTATGGAGCTAAATTCATGGAACATGATGGACATGATATAGCGTTTGATTCCCCGTTTTAATTGGTACAGTTTGCGCACGGCTTTGACTGACATCGCATTGCAACCGACCGAATAGCCTGAATCGGTAGGGTAGACAACCAGACCATCGTCGTTAAAGATTTCCACGCATTTGCGGATCAATCTTTTTTCGGGAGTTTCTTGATGCAATTTGATTCGGGTGCCCATGTACGGCCGGTCCATTTCTCGTAAGCTTTTTTTAAAACTTAGAAATAGTCCTTACCGTCAGGCAGAAATGCATTTGTAATGTGGATGATTTTTGGCGGATTCTCCTTAAAATCGACAGACATCACATCAAATCGCATGCTTCGCTCTAACTGCTTTTTAGAGTAACAGTAATACTGGGCCAGACGTTGGACTTGCTTGATTTTCTTTAAACCTACCCATTCCAGCGGATTTCCGGCCTGATTGGAACGGGCACTTTTCACTTCTACAAAAACCAGTTCGCCTTCGGGAGAATTCACGATCAAATCCAGTTCTCCGCGCCGAATTCTGAAGTTTTTTTCGACTAGCTTATAGCCCTGCTTTTGTAAAAAACCGAGGGCCAGGTCTTCGCCTCGGCTTCCTAGAGCCTTATGGTTGAGATGCTGGCTAAGTGTTTCAACACGGCTGGCTTCTTCACTTTGTGGAGCGTTTTTCAATTTGGGCTTAACAGTCTTTGTCCTAGTTGCCATAGATGAGGCCGGTGAAGCGGAGTTCCGATAATCTAAGCGGACGCTTTTTTTCAAAGGCCTCATTCAAAGTCACCTTGAAATCACTCGCTAATTGACCATCGAAGGGAATAAAGTAGGGACCCTTTCGTTCGCTTAAATTGTGGTGACTGTATTGATTAGGTTCACTTTCGACTGTAATTCCGTTGGGAAGCTCATTTGTAGTTTCGATTCGTGGCTTTGGGCCTGCATTTGATGATTCCGGAATGAATAACAATCCTGTTAGTAACACTCTTTGCTTGAAATGAATTCGCAATTCTAAGGGACCGGCCTGAGCCGCCGTCCACGAAGTCGATTCTAGGCCGTCAAAGAGCTTGGATAAATTGTCATCTTTCTGCGCGGTACTGATGCTCAGAGGTTTAATCCACTGAAGGCCGGTATTTTGGGATGCTGTGACTAGCTGAGATAGCCTCCAAGAAAGAAAAGCAATTAGTGTAGCCAGCAAAAATGCAGAGCCAAGAGCTAGGCTTACCCAGTGCCCTTTGCGCATCTGTTTTTCGCCATGACGACGTTTGCCATCTCTTCGATCGGTGATTCTAAAATCACTGATGACCGGGGTTTTTGGCGAAGCCTCAGCTAAGCCGGAGTATACAGAATCCAAAGCGTTTAAGAGATCGGTCGCACTTAGATATCGATCTTCTTTC
>JBBQAD010000001.1:0-20914 GCA_038315885.1 Fibrobacteria bacterium
GGAAATTCCCACTTTCCCTCCTGCAGTCTTTGTGTTATACTATTTTTATCTTTCTACGCAATAAGGAGATCAAGATGCTTCTCGAATTAGATGCAAAAGGTCGAGTTTCATTGGGTAAATTCCTGAAGTCAGGGACTCGAGTTGAGGCCACAAAAAAAGCAAATGGTGATCTGGTATTGCGACCCGTCGTAACAATTCCTGAGCGAGAAATGTGGCTATGGAAGGATAAGGCCCAGTTAAAAAAGTTGTTGAAGGGGATTCATTCTGTTAATCATACGGAAATTGATTTTCGGCAATATGCAAAGTCTAAAGATTAATTATGGATTTTAGACTACTTGTGAGTGATGAGGCTCGTCAATCCTTGGATGATCTTAAAAAAAGCAATCTAACCGCTTTTAAAGCAGTTCGAAAATCTATTGGATTAATGCAAACAAATTTAAGACATCCTTCGTTACAAACTCACCAATATGATAATCTCTTAGGACCGAATGGTGAAAAAATATTTGAATCTTACGCACAAAATAAAACTCCGGGAGCATATAGAATATTTTGGTACTATGGACCAGAAAAGGGTTTTATAACCATAGCCGATATTCTTTGTCATCCATAAGTACAAGTATTACTCTTACTATGACTCAAATGCTTTCTGAAGAAAAAATTTTCGTTCAAACTCAAATTCTGCGACCGCAATTGGACGTCGAAGGCTTTCGTTTGGTATCGGGAGCATTTCTTCCCGAGTTAGAAATCGCTTACGAAACTTACGGAACACTAAACGCCTATCAGTCTAATGCAATCTTTATTTGTTCACACTTAACTTCAGATGCTCATGCCGCCGGCTGGCATAGTGAAGACGATAAGCAGCCAGGCTGGTGGGACGAAATGATTGGTCCCGGCAAGTCGATTGATACGCTGCGGCATTTTGTAATTGCCTCCAATATGCTAGGGGGCTGCAAGGGTACGACAGGTCCAGCTTCCATTGATCCTCGCAGTGGAAAGCCCTATGGGTCGAATTTTCCGGTTATTGAAATTGCTGATATTGTCAATGTGCAACGCTTGTTAACAAAAAACTTGGGAATCGATGTATTAGAAGCCGTTATTGGCGGCAGCCTGGGGGGAATGCAGGCCCTACAATGGACTGTTTCATACCCCGATAAAGTTAAAAAATGTATGGGTATTGCCACCGCCGCTTCGCTTTCGGCACAGGCCCTCGGTTTTGAGGTGATTGGGCGCAAAGTGATTCTCGAGGATTCCAGCTTTCGCATGGGAGACTATTACAGCGACGGCAAAGGCCCTGATAGAGGTCTTCGCCTGGCGAGAATGATTGGTCATCTGACCTATCTCTCCTCTGCATCAATGGATACAAAGTTTGGAAGGCAACATCGCGAGGGCATTAAGCCGGGAAAATTTGAAACAGATTTTTCCATCGAAAGCTATCTCGATCATAAAGCGGATGCCTTTGTCGGGCGCTTTGATGCAAATTCTTACCTGCATATCACGTATGCCATGGATTGTTTCGATCTGGCCCGCAGCTATGGTTCACTAGAAGATGCTTTTAAAAAGACCCAGGCAGAATTCCTTTTGGTCGCACTTTCCTCCGATTGGCTCTTTCCCCCCGAGCAAACGCGGGATATCACTCGAGTCTTACTTAAACAAGGCAAGGTGGCTTCTGAAATCACCTTAAATTCTCCCTACGGACATGACGCATTTTTATTGGAAGTGGAAAATTTAGGTCGGGTAATTGAATCCTTTTTAAATCCGGTCGACCACACACCATTTCCCGGTATACGCAAGGATAGTGTTACAGAATCTTCGCGACGTTCAAGGGAAAAACAAGAGACAATTTTTAATTCTACTGAGGATTTTGTGCGCCTACGCGATCTAATTGAACCTCAAAGTCATGTGCTCGATGTGGGTTGCGGAGATGGTTCACTGATTGATTTTCTTTGGAAAACTAAACGTGTTACAGGCGTGGGTATTGATATCGACCTTGATAGTGTAGTAGCGTGTTTGGCGAAGAATGTCCCCGTTTTTCAAACTAATGTCGATGAGGGACTGGCCGATGTTGGCACTGGACTTTTTGATTACGCAATTCTCAACCGCACTCTACAAGAGGTTCGGCACCCGGTAATGCTGCTGCGGGAATTGTTACGGGTGGCTAAAAAAGGGATTGTCACATTTCCCAACTTCGCCCATTTACGAAATCGTGTATCACTGGCCATTCAAGGGGTAATGCCAATTTCAGAGTCACTGCCCTATTCCTGGCATAATACCCCGAATATTCACTTGTTTAGCTATGCCGATTTCGAAGCACTTTGTAAGTCTGAAGGCATTCACATTGAATGCGCCCTAAGTATCGGACGCTCGGTACTCAGTCGCCTCTTGGTAAAAACAGGGTTTTTAAACCTTGGTGCCGAGTACGCAATTGTGCGAATTTCTTATCAGAATAAGCCATCTGCGTCAATAAATCCGACCTAAAGACTAAGCTGAAGCCAAATTGTCATTGAAACGAGGAAATGAATCCAGGAACGGGGCTATTTTCTAGTTTTCACAGTTCAGGGAAACTCATCTTGACTGCATTCAAAGATGCGGAAAATGATGGGTCTGATTCCGCAGAATTTTGCAGCGGGACTTATTGTTCAGAAGATGAAAGGCTAACGAAATGGGAAACACAGTTCAAAAAATCAACATGAAAAAAATCATCGACGCCTTGGAAGAAAGAGTCCTGGCTGGAGAATCCCTTTCAGTTGACGATGTGTTACCCTTGTTTGATGCGGAGGGACCTGATTTAATGAGTCTCTTTGCATCAGCCAACCGGATTCGCCATGAGATGGCCGGTGATGATGTGCATCTATGTGGCATTGTAAACGCCAAGAGCGGAGCCTGCTCAGAAAATTGCATCTATTGTGCTCAATCGGCTTCCCATGCGACCGGCGTTGAAGTATACAGTCTTATGGAAGAAGATGCCTTGGTTGAAGCCTCTGAAACAGCCCTGCAAAATGGCGCCCAGGCCTTTGGTATTGTTACAGCTTGGCGCGGCATCAAAAAAGGCAAAGCACTAGATACGATTTGCAATGCCATACGTCGTATTCGCGATGAAGGAAAGGTGATACCTGACTTAAGCCTGGGGATTATTGATGATCCCGAAGTGCCCCGACTTCTAGTCGAGGCGGGTGCTGTTGAATACAATCACAATTTGGAAGCTGCCCCAAGTTTTTATCCCAATCTCTGTTCCACCCATACTTTTGAAGAACGGGTAAGAACAATCAAACTTTGTAAAGATTCAGGTATGCGCATCTGTAGCGGTGGTATCTTTGGCTTGGGCGAAAATAATGAGCAGCGAATTGAATTGGCCTTAGAGCTTCGTAATCTAGATGTGGATACTGTTCCACTCAACTTTTACAATCATACCCCCGGAAACAATGTTAACCTTGAAAAGGTTGGAAAACTCAGTGCTATGGAAGCCCTACGCATTGTTTCTGTTTTTCGGTTTTTGCTGCCTAGCAAGGTGATCAAAGTTGCCGGTGGCCGCGAAATAACCTTGGGACACCTGCAACCCATGATGTTTTTAGCCGGCGCCAATTCCACCATGATTGGCCACTATCTCACAACGTCCGGGCGTACTCCCCAGGATGACCTGGATATGATTGCTCAGTGCGGCTTAAGTGTATCAGAGCGATCCTGTGGAGATTATTCTGAAGATGCTGAGTTGAGTCAAAAAAGAGAAACAGTGAAGGCTCAAGCGACTTTGGCGCAAGCTGCCCTGGTTGCTTGAGGTTTAGCCGTGATCGCGATTGTTGATTATCGGGCCGGAAATCTAACTTCGGTTCGCTTGGCCCTTGCCCATCTGGGGCAAGATTGTGAAGTGACCTCTGATGCCTCCCGCATTCGTAAAGCCGAACGAGTAATCTTTCCCGGTGTGGGTGCTGCGGGTGCAGCAATGGAGCACTTGCACGACTTAGGTCTAGTTGAAGTGATGCACGATGTATACAAAAGCGGAAAGCCGCTACTGGCCATCTGTATCGGTTGTCAAATTATCCTGGGAAGTAGCGTCGAAGATGGAATAGTCTCCTGTTTGGGTTTGTTAGAAGGCAGCACAGGTAAATTTGACGGTACAGCCTTAGGGGACGAAAAAGTTCCCCACATGGGTTGGAACCAAGTTCATTTTAACTACAGCCATCCCTTGTTTAAAGGGATACCCGATAAGTCCCATTTTTACTTTGTGCACAGTTACTATCCCAAGCCAAGTGATACAAATTTGATTTTAGCCTCGACGCAGTATGGGTCTTTGCAGTTTCCCTCTGTCTTAGGAAAAAACAATTTGATTGCCTGCCAATTTCATCCCGAAAAAAGTGGTGCCTGCGGATTGCAGCTCATGCGAAATTTTGTGGATTGGGATGGCACATGTTAACAAAAAGAGTGATAGTCTGCCTCGATGTTCGCAATGGAAAAGTCACCAAAGGCGTCAAATTTCAAGAAAACATTGATTTGGGCGACCCCATTGAAATGGGTGCGCAATATTATCAAGACGGAGTCGATGAATTAGTCTTTTATGATATCACCGCTTCTGCTGAAGGTCGCCCCATCGATATCGAGATGGTTGCCAATGTAGCGAAACATGTCTTTATTCCCTTTTCAGTAGGTGGAGGCATCCGCGACTTAGATGATATGCGCCGAGTCTTACTCGCCGGGGCAGAAAAAGTCAGCTTGAATTCCCTGGCAGTACACAAACCCTCGATTATTGCTGATGGAGCCAAGGCTTTCGGTAACCAATGTATTGTGTTAGGCATGGACGCTAAAAAAGTAGGGCCTTCCTCAAAAATTCCATCGGGCTACGAAGTGTATACCAAAGGAGGCCGAAGTGCCGCCGGTATCGACGCCCTAAGCTGGGCAAAAAAAGCAGTTGAATTGGGTGCCGGTGAAATTTGTCTAAACTCGATGGATGCCGACGGCACCAAGTTGGGCTATGAACTGGAGATCACGCGAATGATTTCTGAAGCAGTAACAGTTCCTGTCATCGCATCGGGTGGGGGAGGGACACCAGCTCATTTAGTGTCGGTGTTACAAGAAGGCAAGGCTAATGCCGCCTTGATTGCATCCATGGTACATTATGGAACCTATACTATTGGTCAGATTAAAAGTGAGCTGTCGAAGGCAGGAATTGCGGTACGTTTTTGATCTCAATTTCTGTATACCTTGACTCTTAAATGTTGCTCTCCCTAAATGCCCAAACCTAAATCTGCCCATCAAGCCAGACCCTTTCTAAAATGGGCAGGTGGTAAGACACAATTACTTCCTTTAATTGATTCATTTCTCCCAGTTGAATTCCAGCAGGAAAAAATTCGCAGTTATGTCGAACCCTTTCTCGGCGGAGGTGCTGTCTTTTTTTATCTCCAGGCAAAGTTGGCAAAACAATTAAAGTCCATCTTTTTAAGTGATGCAAATACTGATTTAATTTCTGCCTATTGCTGCGT
The DNA here is from genome assembly GCA_038315885.1 of Fibrobacteria bacterium. GTDB lineage: Bacteria > Fibrobacterota > Fibrobacteria > UBA11236 > JBBQAD01 > JBBQAD01. The sequence goes on from JBBQAD010000001.1 coordinate 5,472, forward strand.
TCGAGATGATTGCGAATCCTTGATTAGCTCATTAAAAAATATTTCAAAAGAATATTATGCGCTTAGCCCATCTGCGCAAAGTGAATTTTATTACGAGCTTCGTGAATTATTTAATCAGAAAATGCCATCAACTTCATCACTTATAAAATCCTCGATAAAAAAGAAGCTATCACAAACAAAGATTCATCAGTCCAATCTAGAAGTTCCAAAGGCTACTCAAGTTGACCGGGTTTCTCAATTGTTAACCTTAAATAAGCTTTGTTACAATGGTCTTTTTCGGGTTAACAGTCGTGGCTTATTCAATGTTCCTTTTGGTAGTTACACCAAGCCTGCTATTGTTGATGAAGAAAATCTCAGACTTTGTTGTGCCGCTTTGCAAGGAGTTGAGATTGCCCAGGGCGATTTTACTGTTTGGGAAAAGAAAATTAACAAAAGTGCTTTCGTTTATATGGATCCGCCCTATCGCCCTCTTACAAAAACGGCGAGTTTTAATTCTTACAGTAATTTGTCCTTTTCAGACAGGGAACAAAAACGCTTAGCAGACTGGTTTACGAGTTTGCACAAAAAGGGAGCAAAATTGATGCTTTCAAACTCCGATCCTAAAAATATCGATAGTAAAGATCATTTTTTTGAAGATATTTTTTCAAATTTTAAAAAAACAATTTATCGAATACCCGCGAGCCGTTTTATAAATAGTGTTGCATCCAAACGAGGCACCATTAATGAACTCCTTATAACGAATTATTCAAAAAGTGCTAAGAAGTAAATATTGTTTGCATGCATTATAAAGAGGGTATTTAGCAAAAATTTCTGTACATTATCAGCAGTAAAGTTAGGAACGGTATGAAACTTATTAATACTATTTGTTTAGGAATCTCAATTCTTGCCATTGTCATGGGTATTACTATCTCTATTTTAGCTATCTGGAATGTGGTTGAAACAAGTGATTTTTTTTGGCGTTCCCTAATGACAATGGGAGTCTTATTTTTGGGTTCAATTCTAACTGTAACTGTAAACAATTTCTTTCCGCAGAACAGCAAATCGCATGATGATAAATGAATCTAGGAGTTTGAACTGAGAAGTAATGATGTAGCCTGGCAAGCAATCATTGATCATCTGGATTTGCAAAGCCAAATGCAGGCTTCAGGAAGAGTTTATATCAATGCTAACCAGTTAAAAGAAATTTCGGGCCGAGAGCCGCGCCTCTTAGCCAAGATCGATAGCCTTCGTGATCTCCCCAAACCTTTCCACGACTTGGGCTGGAACATTTTGCCAGTTCAAAATGGAAATTACCTCCTCTTTCAAGATTCCAAAAACCAAAGTTTTGTTGACTTGGCCTCCATCTTCGATGATTTGAAACCACAGATTTTTAATTCCCAAAAAGATCTCTCTGGATTTGATTCTCTGCCCTTTGAGAATCCAAGCAGTGAATCCCAAGCTTTGGATATCTGTCATGCAAGTGGCTTGCTCGATCATTTCTGCAACACAAATGATTCCATGTTAACAATTCGAGGTCGCGCTTTTTCAGGGCTTTTCGATTTCAAGCTTGACGGTTCTCCCTTGCAAGTGAACCAGGTTCAAATCGAAATCGATGCAGGATATGAAAATTCTAGACAAATAATTTTACTAGAAGCCAAAATGGGGCGTCGCGAAGACTTCCACCTTCGACAATTGTATTACCCTTGGTTAGCCTGGAAAAAACGCAGTTCAAAAGTGATTGTGCCGATTTTCTTAATGTATTCCAATCAGCAATATTTTCTGTGCCAATTCCGTTTTAATGAATATTTTGGAAATCTGGAAATTGTCCGTAAAGCCTGTTATGTAATCGCTCAGTATCCTTTTGCAAGTGTTTCACTAAAAAGCCTCTTAGAGCAAAAGGATCATAAAGATCCAAAGGATTCTTGGGTTCATAGACAGACAATTCAAATTTCCGGTGAATTGAATAGTCAAATTACTAAGCGGAAATTGACCGAGGCTAGCCCTTTTCCGCAGGCCAATGATTTGGACAAAGTTTGTGATGTATTGCTTTTACTCAGCCACAGAGATCACAGCTCAGCCGAAATTGCCAATTATTTTGACATGGATAGAAGACAAGGTGATTATTACGCCAATGCAACACTTTACTTAGGCTTGAGTCTAAAAAAGGGTATTCAATACAGTCTCTCTGAGTCAGGCTGGAATTGGATTAAATGCAGGGGACGGAGTCAGCGGATTGATTTTATGTTGCAAACGATGGTGAAGCGTCCCCTCTTAAAGCTGAGTCTACAAATGTTGTTGGAAAATGATTTTCGAGTGGATCAAATGGATGAGGCAAAATTAACGGAGAGAATTAGGCAGCTCACCCAACTAGGCGAAACAACCGCTCGTAGAAGAGTATCTACCTTGAAGTCCTGGTGTCTCTGGGTCCATCGAAATTTGGGATTGCCAGACCAGACCCCGCAGAACCATGGGCACGAACAGCTCAGTTTATTTGTTTGAAGACCCACTCCACAATTTAGTCCTAATTTCGTGAGGATTATTTGGTTGCCGCGCTGCAAATGGCCTATCTTATCTTTGTTGTAATTGTGATATTTTTGGTAGGCAGGTCTAAATGGATAAAGTCAAGGCACAAAGGATTCTTCAGGCGGGTATCGATCACGGTGCAGATTTCACCGAAATTTTCGAAGAGGAAACCCGCAATGCAGTTGTTTCACTGCGTGATCGAAAAGTAGAGACCGCAACTGCCGGTACAGATTACGGTATTGGTCTGCGGCTGGTCTACGGGACTGATGTACTTTATGCCCACACCAGCAATGAAGAGGAATCCCATTTAATTCTGCTGCTGCGAAATCTGGCGCAAAGTCGCAATTCCATCGCCAAAAACAGCACGGTTATTTCACCTTTAGTAGGAATCAGTTTAAAAAATCGTCACACTATCACTCTGGATCCAAAATTAATAGGTCAGGAAAAAAAGTTGGATCTGTTAACCAGAGCCGATAGAACAGCACGCAGTTATTCTCCGAAAGTCGTTCAAGTTAGTGCTCGGGCTGCAGATATGGTCAGTCATATCTTAATTTGTAACAGTGAGGGACTCTGGGTTGAAGATTCTAGAACCCGCTGCCGATTCAGTATTAGTGTAACAGCAGAGGCCGAAGGCGAACGCTTTGTGGCCAGTGAATCGCCCGGTGCCCAGCGCGGATTTGAATTCTTTCAGGGGCTTGATGTCGAAGCATCAGCTAAAATTGCGGCAGAACGCGCTGTCTTGATGTTAACAGCGGGTTATGTGGCCGGTGGAAAAATGCCGGTAATTATGGGCAACGGTTTTGGCGGTGTTATTTTCCATGAAGCTTGTGGACATCCGCTTGAAACCGAAGCTATACGTCGTAAAGCATCTCCTTTTGCCGGCAAGCTGGGAGAACTTATTGCACATCCCGCTGTTAGCGCCATCGATGATGGGACGCTGGCAAATGAGTGGGGCTCTTTAAATATTGATGATGAAGGCATGCAAACTAAAAAATCAATCTTGATTGAAAATGGAATATTAAAGGCATATATGTCTGACCGCGTTGGAGCAGATGAACTGGGCTTGCAAAGAACCGGTTCAGGCAGGCGAGAGTCTTACCAGTATGCACCTGTTTCCAGAATGCGTAACACTTATATCGATAAAGGAAAAGACAAATTAAGTGATATGATCGTAAGTGTTGACAAGGGAATATACGCCAAGCGTATGGGGGGAGGCAGCGTTAACCCTGCTACTGGTGAATTCAATTTTGCAGTGGAAGAAGCGTACTTGATTGAAAAGGGAAAATTAGGCGCTCCTGTGCGAGGGGCAACCTTGATTGGAAAAGGACATGAAATTCTTCCCCTGATTTCTATGGTGGGTGACGATTTGGAATTAGCTGTAGGCATGTGTGGCGCTGCTTCTGGTTCTATTCCAGTTACAGTGGGACAACCCAGTTTGAAAGTAGATAGCATTTTAGTAGGTGGGCGTTAATGAAATTGGAAGATGCACTCGATATCATCTGTGATGAAGCAAAAAAGCAGGGGGCGGAACAATACGATGCCTTAGCCGGTGAATCTGAAAGTTTGGGACTCGAACTATTCGAAGGCAAAGTTAAAAACACCGAGATTTCAAATTCACGCGGAATTGGTATTCGTCTGTTTAAGAATGGGCGGCCAGGTTATGCCTTTACCGAGAGAATGACGCGGGAAGCCATTTTGCAGACTGTAACAGATGCCATCAGTCACACCCGCTTGACCGATTCTGTAAACATCGATTTGCCGGAAGCAAAACAGTTACCTTCCATCGATTTGAACGAATACAATACTGAACTAGAACACATTGATCTTGAGAAAATGAAAATTTTAGGCCTGGAGATGGAGGCAATTGCCCTTAAAGGCGATGCGCGAGTTGAAAATGTTCCCTATCTTGGTGCTGGCCGCTCAAGCGGCTCAGGAATGATACAGAATTCAAAGGGAGTAAGGTATTACAGTCGCCACAATTCTATCTCCGCAGGAATTGGAGTGGTATCCAAAGAAGGCGAACAAAAAAAAATGGGAGTCTATTCCCGAGGGGGGCGAAGTTTCGACATTTTTGATGCCAAAGAAATGGCTCGGTTAGCGGTAGAGCGCTCGGTGGAATTACTGGGAGCCAAGCCCCTCAGTTCAGAAGAGCTGCCCATCGTTTTTTCAAATCGTTGTTCTAGCCAAATTTTTGGGATGTTCGGCTCGGCCTTTTATGCGGAGTCCGTTCAAAAGGGGCAATCGCGACTAGTTGATAAATTGAATCAATCGATCGCTTTTGAAGGTTTAACCATTATTAATGACTGTCATCGACCTGACCTTCCCGGTTCTCGGCTTTTCGACAGTGAAGGCGTTTTGACCCTTCCTTTTAATGTGGTAGAGAATGGAGTGTTGCACTCCTATTTGTATAACCTAGAAGCTGCAAAAAAGGAAGGCAGGGAACCTACCGGCAACGGTTCAAGAGGCTACTCAGGCCATGCGGGAACCGCCTTTTCGAATTTTATTGTCAACAAGGGAAGTGACTCGCTGGAAGAACTCCTGGCAAAGCATCCACGCTGCTTTTTGATAGTCAAATTAGAGGGCAGTTCCGGCTGTTCATCGACTTCAGGAGAAATTTCGATAGGAGCGCAGGGATTCTTGTGTGAACAAGGTAAAATTGTCAGCCCCGTCGATAGAGTGACAATCAGTGGAAATTTCTTCGATCTGATTAAAAAAATTGAAGGTTTTTCCGATAGTTATTTTGATTCTTTTTCCTCGATGAAGGTTCCTGATTTTCTAGTGTCATCGATGTATGTTTCTGGATAGAGATGAGCAGCGCGCTATCGGTGCCTGAATCACAGGATCAATCATCCACGAAGTACAGTTCGTCTGATCAATGTATCTCTATCGAGTCACTTTCAGCCAGTTACAGCTCTATTTCTACTGCTCGTCCTGTGTTACACAATCTCAGCTTTGAGATTAAGCAGGGTAGCCTCTGCGCCTTGCTGGGAGCCAATGGGGCGGGAAAAACAACTTTGTTACGCTGCCTGACTGGTTTACTAAGTCCCCAAGCAGGTTCACTCAAACTATGGGGTAAAAAACCTGATACTGAACGACGCCAACGTATTGGTGTCAGCCTGGAAAGCCCTGGCATCTATCGCAAATTAAGCGCAAAAGAGTACCTCCATTTTTTTGGCCGTTTCTATGCAATCGAAAATCTAGATGCCGTAATTATCAAGCTGGCCAAAGATTTTGATCTTAGTTTGGACAATAAAGCCATCGGTGACTTTTCTCCCGGAAATGCCCAGAAATTACAACTGATACGCAGTCTGTTACACTCGCCCGAACTTGTGCTATGGGATGAACCCAATGCCAATTTAGACCCCTTAGCTCAGGAAGTGGTTCGCCTACAAATAAAACGCTTAATTTCAGAGGGCAAGACGGTTTTGCTGGCAACCCATCAATTGGAGTACGCCAAGGAATTGGCTGATCAGATATTATTACTCTCAAATGGGGAGAAACGCTTTTTTGGAACCTTAAAGGAATTACTTGCTCTTCAATCTCATTCTTCAAATTTGGAAATTCAATTTGCTACTCCCATGAATATTGAAATCATAAAGAACTGTTTGAAAGAATTGTCCTTGACTTTGGTTTCCCCGAGCGGGGATGAAAACGTCTTTCAAATTCAGCTCGAAGGCTTGGAGTTACACTGCAAGACTCCCCTATTAATTTCGCGTCTGGTAGCCCAAGAAGCACAGATTCAATCAGTAGGGCTGAGACAAAGAGAATTACTCGACATATTCAAAGAATTGACGAGTGCGGCTTGAACGGGATACTTCTCATCGCCAGACATGAAATAAAACTGATTGCTCGGGAACCGCGATTTTTAATCCTGTTTATGATTATGCCCCTTTTTTTGGGAATAAGTCAGATAGCGCTTTTGTTGATGCATAGTATTGGTAACTTGGAAATAGCCACCACTTTGCGATTGATTGGTCTTTTGGTAAGCAGTAGTTGTTTAACTCTTAGCGCAGATAGTTTTGCTGGGGAGCGCGAACGACGATCATTGGAGACATTGCTCTGTTTACCTCTTTCTAGTCGTCAGATTTTTTTTGGAAAAATTCTCGGTATACTTCCTTTGCCTTTGCTTTCGGCCTGGTTGATTCAGGGCACTATTCTTTGTCTAGCCAAATCAGAATTAGCTGATGTGTACTATTACCAACTTTTGCTTGAAGCAGTTTTGCTGACTCCAATATTCGCCTTTTTTATTGTAACAGTAAGTACCTGGATTTCGGCAATCAGTAAAACAGTGCGTACAGCGACTCAGGCTTCTAGTTTTATTTTAATCCTTGCCCTTGGACTCTGTTTGTCTGTCCTCAGCCTGCCTTCGATGAATAAGCGGAATTTATTTTTACTCCTTTCTGCCCTCACAATTGGAGGCATTACGTCAGTCTGGCGAGGTTCCCGCGCATTTGACAAACCTTGGGGAAAGACGGGGCGCTAGGATAAATTTCGAGTAGATTTGAAACAGGAGTATTGGTAATCTATGCATAACATATGCAGAGTGATAAAAAAACGATACAATTATGATTAACTCAAATTCTTTTATAAAGTTATTTAGTTGGAAATTTACCCAAGGGCTGCTTCTGTGCCAAATCATTTGTCTGATGTGCACGAATCCCTGTTACTCTCAAATCACACCTGATATGAATCAGAGATGGCAACTCGGTCGCAAAATGGACTCGCTGGAAAAAATCATTGTAAAACCCTTGTATACAGCTCAAGTCATGCAAGAAAAACGGGAATGTGATTTGGGTAAAAGTCAGTTTATTTCTGATTTACGTGGGAATGATGAGGAACATAAGGTGCTTAGTGAAAAATTATTCAAGCTCAAACAGGGGCATACTGATATGCATGACCCTCAGGTTGAAAAATTAATGCAGCGAAAATTTGAATTGGAATCGCTATGGCAGCATGCCTATGAAAATACCGAAAGCGGCAAAAAGTGCCTGCAATTTGCTGAAGGAATCAATAAGCGACGCGAGAGTTTATTGAAAAAAAGTAAAGAATATCAAGCTCTTCGAATTACTATGGAGAAATTAGCCAGTCAAGCCCAGGATTCTAGCCTCTAAGCCTTCAATTTGATTGTATTTGGCCATATGTCCAAATACCTTTCTCCAATGAAATTCGGCCACTTTAATCTTTTAATTGGCCCTATATTCATCAATATTTAGGAGGTGACATGGCTTCCCCATGTAATTTTCACCGTTTTGCCGTTTTTACCATCATTTGCTGTTTTAGTCTCTTAAGTCGGACTGAGGCTCAGGATAAAAAATCCATGGATGTAACCATTCGGGATTTTTCGAGCAGTCATCCGGATATGGAAGCCAATAATGAAAAGAAGTGCAAAGGCTTGACAAGGGGTATAGTGGAATTTGAGTTAGGAACTGATCGCAAACCCGTTCATACCAAAAAGAAATGTCCTTTATCTGATGTAAACAATTGGTTTCGAGATACCAAAGATAATCAGCGTTATTGTCGAAAACTGGAACTCACTAAAGTTGTCAATACCGAAAATACCTATCAATCATTTAATGAAAATTTCTTTCCCCTTGATGATGTCGGCACCGAACGATTTGTTGGCGGCCATGATAATAAAGAACACAACTTTCATTTTTGTATGGAGATGCATACCACTTTTAAATACCGAGGTGGCGAGGAATTTCATTTCGAAGGAGATGATGACGTCTGGGTCTATATGAATGGAAAACTAGCTGTTGATTTGGGCGGGGAACACGGTAAAGAAAAGGCAGATATCAAATTGGATGATGAAGCCGGTAAGTTGGAGATTTTGCCAGGGAACTATTACAACTTTGATTTTTTCTTTTGTGAACGAAAAACATCCCAATCGCATCTGTTTTTGACAACCAGTATCGATTTGCTCCCACCGCCGCCACCAGGCCTCAATATTGCCGATAAGAACCTGAATGTTATTCCGAAAAACGATACGATAACTGTCTATAAGGGTGGGGATGCATCTGTCTTTAATTCAGTCGAAATAGGTGTACAAAAAGAAACGGTCGATTGTAACGATGTTTCCACTCAGACAAAAACAAAGGTGGCAGGTGACTGGACCTTCGCTGGGAAGTCATTGGGCAATAAATCCGAAATCAGCTTAGACCCTAATGGTTTCGATGCTGGAGTTTTTCCGCTCAAGGTCAAAAAAGGTGTGGAATATCAAATATTTGTTAAAATCGTGGAAATGCCTAAGCTCAGTCCGGTGGTATTTGATCCCAAAGGAAAGAACTTTGAGAAACTGTTGGAGGTTAAGCTAAGTCAGGCTCAAAAGGCAGATATTTATTACACCACCGGCAGCGATGATTTTTCTACCAGTAAATGGACCAAGTATAATGGAAAATCGGTCAGCTTAAATACTAGCGTGACACTGCGAGCTATAGCTGTTAAGCAAGGGTTTCTTAACAGTGATATCACTGCTGAAACTTATGTGCGTGATAAACCGGCAGCGGTGGGCGGTTATTATCTGGATCTAGATGGCGATGGACACATTGAAACAGCCGTTATTCAATTTGATGGTGCCTACACCAAAGCCCCTGAAGAAGTCAAGCTGCTGAATCCCTTCACCAAAAAGCCAATCGAAGGAAAAATTTCAATTTCGAGTGATACTAAAACAAAGACCATCAAGTTAAGCTTTGACCCTCTCGAATTCGGCACCAGTTTTAAAGAAGATAAGCTGGCTACTGTGATGGCACTTCCCGGAGAATACGAAGAGCAACTAGTCGTAATGGCCGATTCGGTTTCCCCGGTTATTGTTAAAGCCGAGTCCTTTCCTATTTCTCCCGGCAGAACTGAACCCTATCTTGTGATACAATTTTCTGAGGATATCGTATTTAGCGGCAACATCAATACAGTTGAACTCAACTTGCAGAGAGGAACGACGACAATTTCTGCTCAGGACATCAAGGTAAGCCGGGTGGAAAGCAAAAGCTCCTCTAGCATACAGGTAACCTTTGAGGCAACTAGTCCTTATCCGGTTACAGGAGACAGTTTACGCATGGCGGCTACCTCCACCATTAAAGACAAGCAGGGCAATACCTACGAGTCACCTAAAAAATCGGCAGTGACTGGTTTGCCGCCCAAGGTTGCGGCAGAAATCAGGGTAGAAATTGATTCTGCAGTTACTCAATCCACCTTAAAAGATCCCTCAGTGATACAGACAGGTGCCGTCATTCTTAGCGAAAAAAGTGAATGCCTGGATTGTAAAGCCAATGAGCCATTAAGTGTGCGATTACCGGGCATCGCTCCCCAAGAAGTGCATTCAATTGGGCCCACATGGACTATTCGCACCAAATACCCTTTTAAATATGACCTCAATATCTTTGACAATCTGGGACAATTTATAACTCATGTTTCAGGTGAAATTGATCAAAACTCCTTTAGTAAGTTGGAGAAAAGCAATGATTCCGCCACAGTAAAGCTCACTATTTTGCCCATCACCGCCAAAAAGGATGAATTTCCCAATGGGGCCTTTATAGTGAAGGGAAACCTGGAAACCACCGCAGAGAACTATCTCGGACCCAATCAGGAACCTGTTACAGTGGCGAAGTCACGATTTAGCCTGTTCAAACGATTTGGTTACGTCCGCAAAAATTTTTGATGCTAGATTTGCAGCCGGGAAGTGGGCCGGATGGTCGCTGTTGCAAGACAGAGGAAAGTCCGGGCACCATAGGGCAGAATGCTGGCTAACGGCCAGGCTCGGCGACGAGACGGAAAGTGCCACAGAAAATATACCGCCGACGATTCTGTATAAGAATCGGGTAAGGTTGAAATGGCGAGGTAAGAGCTCACCGCGCTCTCGGTGACGAGAGTGGCAGGGCAAACCCCATTCGGTGCAAGACCAAATAGGGCAGTCTGGAGCGGCCCGTTCCGATGGCTGCCGGGTAGGTTGCTTGAGGTTTGCAGCAATGTAAATCCCAGATAGATGATCATCCCGGTGATGTAAACAGTTACCGCGACAAAACCCGGCTTACAGGCCCACTTCCTTTTCATTTAACCACTGGGCCTTGGGAATGCCAAAGGAACGCATGATACGCTCCGTTATAATGTGCTGCGAATCCAGCGGTAAAACCAGGGATTCAACCGGTTCACCAGTCGCAAATTTGAATTGGTGAAAGCCATTTTGGGGATGCACCAAAGCTTTGGCTATATCATCAAGCCCGTGAATCGCTTTGGAATTTAAAGAGTCGAGCACAAGAAAACGATAGTTTTGGTAACCCAAGTTGATTGAATCAGGTAACACTTGGGTCAATAAGATGACATCGGCTCCTGGAAATTTGGGTGTTTCACTGGCGTAGTGTTGCAATCGCAGTGAATAGCCAGGAGACAGTACGCTCAGCAAGGATGCTTTAAGGGGTTGGAATACCAACCCTTCCAGCATAAAATACTCGCTCGGTAAGTCACCTGGGTTATCGGCTAGAGTAAAATTTTCTGAACGAAGTGGAGGCAAGGTATAGACCACTTTTAAAGTTTTTCCTGCGCGGATCAATTCAAGCAGAAGTGTATCACCTGCTTGACGGTAAATGGCGGCTAAACTTTCAAATGAAATTTGACCAAACTGTTTATCTTGATAGTCTCCATCAAAATCAAGAGCATGTCCATTGACTGAAACCAATATATCGCGGCTTTTTAGAAAGCAATCAAGCTTAGGAATAGCCGGTACTCGACTAATGATTATCCCCTTGGCCCCTTTTTGATTGGATAAGGCTTCCATTGTCTGTGGGTTTGCCCCAATTTGCCATTTAAAATGAATGTAACCTAGACCTTTGAAGCTTTTTGTTGCTAATTCATTTAATACCCATGCTATATAGCTGGAAGGCAATATCAATAAGCGCTTGCCCGAGCGTTGTACTGCCAGGCCAGCGAGGGATTTTTTGTATAGCAACACATCGGAGATTCCAACCTTATCCACATCGCAGGTGACTTCCATGTAGAGTGATTGAGTGGGCTGGCTATAACTAGGCTCCATGGAGTAACGAATAATTTCGGCTGGCCAAGTTTCTAATTGCCGGTTATTCCAACGTTTCAGCTCGAGTCTAGCACCCAGCGGTGTGGATTTAGAAAGGGTTACTGCTTGCGCTTTTTGCCAAAATTCAGGTTCTTCTACTGTAATCACGGCGATATTGGTGTAAACATCTTTCCATAATACTCTGCCTGTCCACCATCGACCCCTGCCCCCCTGCTTGACTCTTACGAGACTGGCATTTTCCAGGCTGGAAGCGAGCGTGAGGATTTTTTTGCCTTCAATTATAAGTCCCGAGGCCTGTAACAGGGATTGCGACCGGTTCCAGGGTTGCAAGACATTATAAAACACTCGTCCTATTTCGAGTTCAACAATAGAGGATTCCCATTTTGGAGCCGAGTAGGGGACTTGAAGAAAAAAAACCAGTGTTACACTATAAAAAATCCTTGCAAATGGGCTCAACGGAGTCTCCTGGCTGCGGGAATTCCGTAGTTGCTCAAGATTACTGGCATGGCCTGCTTAACTTGCCCTCTATCCATTGCCTCTAATAGTTTGGAACCTTCAAATTCGAATAAATCGCTGCCTGTATCACTGCTACCGGCTTTGTCACTGTTACTCTTGGTTAAGATTGAATCCAAAGTGGCAAAACTGTTAATCTTGATACCATTTACTTTGGTCAACAAGGCGGGTGCCTTTACTACCCAGTTCGCATTTACGGGGTGTGGCAAGATGGAGGCTAGTACAATGGGTTCTTCAATGGCTTCATCGGGATTCTGGTAGGGTTGGTATTGTAAGGCGTACATAAAGTCAGGCGGTGAAGACACCGCCCAGTTGCGTCCAAGAGTTTTCAAATAGTCTCGGCTAAGGGAAAGAAAAACCAGACCCCCATGAATGAGATATTTGGGCAGTGTATCATACTGGTTGCCTTGTGCCAAATCGGCGGTATAGCTGATCATAGGTACGGGAACAATTTTTTTTGCCCCTCTGCGCCAAACTTCCAAGCTTAATGTATCACCGACTTGAGCCTCGTCAAAAAGCAGTCCACAATGAACTCGATTGCCCTCGTATAATATGGTTCCATCGTTGGAAACCGGAATCGACCTGATTTTTAAAATGACATCATTGGTTTCGAGTCCGCTTTTTATACTCGTAAAGGGCAGTGATCCATCAACACGAGTTCCTCCCGAAATCGAATCCATCCCCAAGAATTTTCGGTAAGCAGGGTTTTCCAGCCCCTCTAATCGCAGCCCTGCTACGGGAAATCCATTGTAAACTCCATCTTGGATATCCTTGAGAAAGTGTGCCACTATGGGTGTGGGAATAAAAAAACCGGTATTCTCCAATCCCGAGATTCCCTGAAAGGCGACTCCGACGGCTTTGCCGTCTTGAATGACAGGGCCACCGCTATTACCCGGATTGATGGCTGCATCGGTTTGTGCGATTAAAAAACTTCGATTTCCCGCATGTGAATAAGCGCTCATTTCAATGCGCGAAACAACGCCGCGGGTATAAGATATCTGTTCACCTCCGGCCGGATAGCCACAGGTGGTTACTGAGGATTGTACAGAAGGCAAACTGCCGAGGCTAAGGGCCTGGAGTCCATTGAAAAATTCAGAGTCATAAACCTTTAACAGGGCCAAATCACAATCATGGCCAATAAATTCAACTGCAGCCAAATACGATTTTGGATCTTGATACCGTTTAACAATGATTTGCTTAGCCCAGCTGACCACATGCGCATTGGTTAAAATCCGATTACCGGAAACCACAAAACCAGAGCCCCCTGCTTGTGAAACCTGCTGAAATCGCCAGGGAGCGTCCCAATAGGGCTCTTGGGAAAAAGTGATGACTTTTACGACGGAATGCTGGGTGGGAATAGTAGTCTCAGTTGCTGATTTAGTTACAGCATTTACTGATAATACTGATACATTGAGAAGCAGAGCAAAATGGAAGGCGAAAAGAAAAAGTGAATGCACCCCAGTAAAATACACCTCCGAAGCAGTCCAGTCAATCGGCATAGATTGTTTGCCAAGTTTCTCTGCAGAAACTCTTTGACTGATTAAACTTGCCCTAGTGGATGATTGCCTACATTTTTACTTTGAAGAAATGCGCCTCAAATGTTGTAACGGTTTTGTATTGATTCTGGGAGTATTATTACTCAGTCTACCTTTAGGAGCGCAAAGCCGTTCGGAAAGGGTCTTAGGCTTACATCCCGGCTACCTAAAAATTCAGGATTTACCGAAAAATTACAGCGCCCTTGTTGATACTGTTGAATTTGAAATCAAGGATGCTATGGATGGAGCCGTTGTGCATAGCGATGCCGACGCTTTGGTTTTTGAATTCGCCAATAAGCTGCATATTGAGTCACGGGAAAATACTATTCGCAAACGCCTCTTGTTCAGTGCAGGTGATACAATAACCGTGGATAAGTTAATAGAAAGCGAACGCGCCTTACGTACCGAAGAATTCTTGGCAGATGCCGCCACCTTAGTGAAACCATTACAGGGTGGAAGGGCCAAAATTCGAGTAGTCACCTTTGATCAATGGACAACCAATCTCCCTATAGGTGTTCAATTGCTGGGAGGACAGTGGATCTATTGGGTAGGCTTAACCGAATCAAATATACTGGGTACTGGCCAAAAAATTGGAGTCTTTTTTAGCCATGATCAATTTCGTAATACTGAATGGGTAAATTATCAGAATAATTCCCTGTTCGAGGAAAAATTACAACTGACCATGAGTGCGGGTAAACTCAGCGATGGTTACAATTATTCCTTCTATTTACAAAAACCGCTGCGCTCCCGCAGTGATGAATACAGTTATTCATTCAGCAGCTCAGGTTCAAAATTATCAGAGCATGTCTATTTGGATGCAAACAGTTTTGATCGCTTGGATGAACTGGGCCTGGAAGAAGACAGCATCGACAAAAACCTGTTGGGTGTCGCACGAGAAGCCGTTAGGCTCGAAGGCGTGAATAGCCATGATGTAACCATTACCGGCCTGCGTAGTTTTGGAGATAAGCAGAAGGTCAATGTGGGCTTTGCTTTTAGCCGTCTGGAAAGGTACAGAACGGGAACAGCTTTTAATTTGTTTGAAAATAGAGTTAACAATTATGCTTCACAAACTCCCTCTTTTGATCCAACTTCCGTCGCTTATCAAAAAAAAGCACGCCTATTGGAAATATTTAATCGCTTAGGGTGGGGTAATTCAGCTCTTGAAACCGACTTACGCGAAGACCTATTGATAGGGCTAACATTAAGTCTTTATCGCTATGAATACAAAACCGTAAATAATTTCAGAAATCTCAAATGGAGTGAAGACCTCGATGTAGGCTGGAGAATGACCAATCAATTTGATTACAATGTGAACCAGAGAAATGAATCCTCACGCAATTATCGTTTGAAACATACCTTAATTTTAAATGAAGCTTGGCAAAGCAAATATTTTGTAAACTCCAATGCCACAATGCAATATTACCTGGGCAATAATGGTGATTTTGAAGACGGCTCACTCTCCGGCTTAGCTACACTTCAATGGAAGCCCTTAACCTGGAGTTCCTCTTATTTTTCATCGCAGTGGAATCATCTCTTTGCCGCCGAGCGCAGCCAACAACTGTTACTCGGAGAAGATTTAGGCTTGACCGGATATCCCAATCAATATTATGCAGGGCATGCGCGCATTTTATTGGAGGCCGAACAGCGGTTTTTTCCCAGCTTGGAATTCGGAACCTTTGTTCCTGCTTTTGCTGCTTTTGGCAACGCGGGAAATACATTTCAAAATTGGGATGATTTGGACTGGAATGAGTTACACTATTCTCTTGGCTTAGGGCTACGGCTGGGACTGAGCAAGTCAACCCAAAAGGTTGTCAATCATATCAACCTTACCTGGCCCCTAGATAAAGATATCCGATCGGGCTATTGGCCGG
>JBBQAD010000439.1:0-3312 GCA_038315885.1 Fibrobacteria bacterium
GCTCGCCTTGGTCTTCGGGGAGAGTATGAATATGCTTCTGGGAATTGGTGGCTTAGTCCCCGCATGAGTCTCCATGAAAGTTTTGCAGAAAAAGATCAGCTAACTTTTGCAGCTGGCCTTTACGCCCAAAATGACTTGCCCTTTTATGTACGAGAGCAGAATCCAAAAATTGGCTCCGAAAAAGCCTGGCATTTTCAGGCAGAATGGACTCGCTATATCAGTAAATCCATTCGATTAGAATGGCAAAACTATTACAAATATTATTTTGACCTTGTTTCACCCCGCTTGCAGAGTACCGGTCGTATCAATTGGGAAAACGGATTTGGTAACATCGACAGTACAGAGTTTGAGGCTCTGAATCCGGTTTTGAAAGCAGTTATTCTGCCCTACCTTTCTGATAAAGAGTTTCAGTACTCCAATGAAGGCATCGGCTTTAACGCCGGTTCCGAACTTTCTCTTTTTTATAAACCCGACTCGGTCTGGGAGGGCTGGGTCTCAGGCGAACTGGCTTATTCTAGACGGCAGGATCACGAGGGTGAACGTTGGTATAAATTTACCTTTAGCCGGCCATGGGCCATCAATTGGGTCAATTGGTATCACGCTCCCAGCAATTGGGATGTGGGCCTGCGCTACAAAATTGCGGCAGGAGAACCCTATACCGATTTTTCGAATCCCTTAAACTCCGAGCGCGATGAAACTTCTGATACTGCCTTCTGGGCGGGGGCCCGTAATGAAAAGGAATACACACCCTATAATCGCGTAGATATCCGATTAGTGAAAAACTCCTTACTTTTTGGAGGAAAAACCCAGTATTACTTTGAAATTTGGAATGCCTTTAATAGTCCAAACTTTCTGTTACAAGATTCAGAATCCAAAAAAATCAAATACTTTCAGCTAAATTACCCCTTCCCAATCGTCTTTATCGGGCTTAACTGGCGCTGGTAAGGAAAGCAATTCCTATTTTATGGGCAATGACTAAGACCATTGAAGTTCGCTATTATGCCCAGCTCAAGGGAATTTTAGGCAAATCGAGTGAATCACTGGCTTTTGATCTTCCCGCCAATGAAAATGAAATTTTGCGACAATTACAAAGCCGCTACCCTGAAGCAAGCGAAATGTTATCGCTTAGCCGAATTGCCGTAGATGAGACCTACCTTTCAGAAGACCAAATCATTTCCGATTTTGAAAGTATCGATGTAATCACTCCGGTCAGCGGAGGTTAACATGGCAGTTATAAAAACTCGAAATCAAATTTTTCCTCAGCCTGAACAGTTTCTGGTTCGTGATTCTATCAACAGAGATATTTTGAACCAGATGGTCAGTCATCCCAAGGCAGGGGCAGTTTTGCTCTTTGAGGGTACCGTTCGAAATCATACCCATGACTCCAATCAAGAAGTTATCGCCTTGGACTATGAGGCCCAAGCTAGCATGGCGCAAAAAATGATTTATTCCATCTGCCAAGATGTGTTACAATTATCTGGAATTCATGCAGTTGCCGTTCAGCATCGCCTGGGTCGGGTCGAATTGGGCATCGCCACCATTGTAATCGCTGTTAGTGCTTCGCATCGTCATGAGGCCTATCTCGCATCGCGAACCCTGATTGACCGTATCAAACATGAATGTCCCATTTGGAAACGAGAAATTTTCCGCGACGGCAGCAGCCAGTGGAGTCAAGGTTGCACAGCTTGTAGTGCAACAGAGTATCATCAGCCCAAGCAAACAAAGAGTCCGCATAATCTCGTCTGACGAGTGCAATTCCAATGGAAGCAGTATGATGCAACACAGACAAAATTTGGCCGATTCAATCCCCCTTGATTCAATCAAAGGCATTCTCGAAGCTGCCAAAGAGGGAAAACGCATTAGTGACCCGGACTGTTTGACACTATTAAATAGTCCTGATTGGTACTCAATCACCAAGGCTGCCCACCAAAAACGCCTGCAATTACATAGCCCTGAAATTGTGAGTTACACCGCATTCCGAGTGGTAAACTATACCAATGTTTGCACAGTAGAATGCACCTTTTGTTCTTTTATGGAAGAAGTGGGAAATGGCCGGGGTTATACCCTAAGCCTAGAAGAAATCGGTAAAAAAACCGAAGAGGCGATCGCGCA
Organism: Fibrobacteria bacterium; assembly: GCA_038315885.1. GTDB lineage: Bacteria > Fibrobacterota > Fibrobacteria > UBA11236 > JBBQAD01 > JBBQAD01. The sequence continues at coordinate 2,113 of JBBQAD010000439.1, forward strand.
GGGAGCAGATCAAATATTTTTCCAAGGTGGGGTAAACCCCGATTTACCGCTGGAATATTACCTGGATGCGCTGCAATTTTTAAAGACGAAGTACAATGTACACATCCGGGCTTTTTCTCCTGTCGAACTGTTACGCTTGTCCGAAAAACTGAGTATGCCCTTGAACGAATTATTAAAAAAGTTCAAAGAAGTTGGCTTGGACTCGGTTCCCGGCGCGGGAGCAGAAATATTAACAGACAGAATGCGTCAGGTGCTTTCCCCTAAAAAATTGAGTAGTGCAGAGTGGTGCACAGTGATGGGAGAGTGTCATAAGGCAGGGCTACCGGGTTCCTGTAACATCGTCATCGGCTCCACTGAAACTCAGGAAGATGTAGTCGAACATTTAAGTGCCATTCGGCAACAGCAAGATAAAACAGGCGGCTTTCTTTCCTTTGTTCCCTGGACTTTTCAGCCACAAACTAAGCGCTTTACTGTGCGTCATGTCAAACCGCAAGAATACTTGAAGTTGTTAGCAATCAGTCGCTTGTATTTTGACAACATCCCAAATATCGAAGTCAGTATTTTGGGCCTGGGAAGAGAAATAGGCGAATTAGCCTTACACTCGGGAGCCAATGATATTAACAGTATTGTTATTGAAGAAAATGTGCTTCGATCCTCCGGTCTTAAAACCCTGCGCGCGGCTGAACGATTCATTCTTGAAGCCGGATTTAAACCTAGTAGGCGCAATCTGAACTACGACTTTAGTCCTTATTCCCTGGCTAATACAAGCATTCTTGAAAACCTCGGCCATTGAAATTTTGATTTCAGTTTGGCTACACTGAGGCCAAGTATGGATCATTTTCTGATTTTGCACACTCAATTTAAATGGAAGACTCTATCAAAATGATCAATGAAAGCCCCCCTCAATGGCTATCCCTTCAAATCGGCGTCCAAATGCGTTTTCCTTTACAAATAAAGAATACCGATAGCTACTTAAGTTTCAATTTGGAGTATCAATCGACTCACCATAGTAAATTAGTATTACGCTTTGGAAGAGAAGAGCATGCGGAAGCCGACCTAAGCATCTGGTACGGATTTTTTCCGGGCATGCAAAGCACCTTGTGTTTCGATTTTCAAAATTTAGACGGCCAAACTTTATTCTTAGCTCGCTTCCCCGGTCAGCTCAAAGCAACCTGTATGGGTCGTAGAATTGAAAAGAAC
>JBBQAD010000036.1:0-12492 GCA_038315885.1 Fibrobacteria bacterium
TGGTTTTGTGTAGCTGAAAAAACTGGTCTTGGTAATCGTACTTGCGGGAATAAAATTGGTGGTTGATAAAACGGCTGACTCGTTTGCGCATGTTTCCTGAACCGAGAACTAGAACCGAGAATATGCAAAGTGTAAATATCAACAAAAACCGGTCGAAGTAATTAAAATCCAGGGCCATCCATTCGAATAACAAGGCTGTTAAAGCGATTGCTAAAAAGGCTGCTCCCGTAATAAAGATGGTCGCAGAGGTATAGACAGCCTCTCTGGGAATAGAAACCTTTTCTGAACCCAGGCGGTAGCGCAGCAATCCCACCAATACGATGGGAAATGAAATACCATAGACAACGGTGATTGTTTCAGCAAAATTTATGGGCAAGGCCTTGTATAAAACCAAGCGGGCAAAGAGTAACAGTTGAAAGAGGGTGAGCACCGCTAAAGAAATAAAAGTAAGGCGTCCAATTTTTCGCTGGTACTTTTCTGCAAAACGGTAGGTGTTTTCTAGAATGAACAGGGCATAGATGGATTGCAGCAAAAGTCCGATAGGAACTATGGAAATTCGGAAAAGTGCCCATGCACCTTCGGGGTTTGCCACAATATCAATCGAGTTGGGAAGATAGGCCCCAGCACAGAGTATCAGAGCTGCGAGCCTGGGCCACCAGATGCTGGGATGATTTCGATTGCGCTCTTCGCGCAAAAAGTTGCGTATCAATTCAATGAGGCAGAGGTTGCTAAGGGCAGAGATAGCCAGAAAATGCTGCATCCAAAAAATCTTGGCAGCTATAGTCGGACTTTGGCTATGCAGTAAGGCCGCGGCGCAGAGGCCAGGCAATAAGAAAGCCAGACATAGACTAGAGCCACGAATCGTGCTTCGGTAGGAACGAAACTGTACAAAAAACCCAAAAATCAGGTTTGCAAATAGAAAGGCAGCCAAAAAAAGGAAAATATTCATGCTTTACAAAAATCGTTTTTCACAGATGCCACAAGTCAAAAATGCTTTTAAACAGGAAAAAATTCGGAATTTGGGAGATTCCCCGATAAAGTTTTTGATGTGATGTAGATCATAGATGTCGGCTTGGCTCAGAATTAGCTTAAGCATTGTTTACTTTCACGGTGGTCAGGTTAAATTATCATGTTACAAAGGCCTAAGTCATTGATTATTAAGGCATTCTCAGTTGAGAGGCACTTTTTATCTATGTACCTTATGCTTCTGTTGCGGAAATGATAAGCTCCCCCTCTCAGGCTAAGGATAGTCTGGGTTGCTCCGCCGATGAAGGCACTATACAAGGAGGCTTGTTATGATCAAAAAATCGGTTCCTACTCTTCTCTATCCATCGCGTCTGGTACTTTTTACTAAGCGAACTCTCGATATTTTTATCGGCTTCGCAGGAACAGTGATTTTTGTGGTCACATATCCTTTTATAGCACTTTTGATTTGTTTGGAAAGCAAGGGGCCCGCCATTTATTCGCAAACCCGAGTGGGTGGCAATATGCGCATTCGTCGGACACGCACAAACTCTGAGAGCCTAACTCTAACTACGAATATAAATACGACTACAAGTTCGAACATTAGTTCGAACACTAGTAACAATTCGGTGACTGATACAGTGAATCCTTCAGCTACAAATGCGACATCTAATGTTACCAGTAACTCACGTCGGTCTGATTACGGAGGCAAACCCTTTGTTATCTATAAATATCGCACGATGCGAACAGATGCTGAGGCTGCCGGACCGCAACTGTGTATCAAAGGTTTGGATCCCAGAGTTACATCCATCGGAAAATGGTTACGTGCCTTGCATCTCGATGAATTACCCCAATTCTGGAATATTCTAAAAGGAGATATGAGTTTTATCGGTCCGCGACCGGAAAGACCTCATTTTACTGAGCAATACTTAAAGACTGTACCTCATTATCCCCAACGCACTCTATTAGTACGCCCCGGATTAACTGGCTTGGCGCAGATTATTTTGGGCTATGACGACTCGATGGATAGTGTTATTCGTAAAACTTATTTCGATCTATCTTACTCTGCTGCTTTAAGCACCTTTGGTTCGTGGCTAAAAATTGAAAGCTGGATTTTTTTAAACACCTTTATTTACTTGGGCAAAAAAACCAGCTTTGAAGGTGAGACCCGCAAATTGGATGGCTTGTCGCGCGCCAAGCAATTGCCTTTTATCGCCAAAGCCTTAAAGAAGGCGAATACCAGTGCAACTAGCGGACTTATTCGTATCACAGGCTCCTCTGGAACCAATGTTGTCAATTGCTCCACTACTATGGCGCTGGGCAATTATTTAGATGGACTGAAAGGCCAGCCCCGTCAAGCCATTGAAGTGAGTTTAAATCCTGGAACCGAATTTGATCTGAATGACTTTGGCTTTCTGGTTCAAATGATACACAAGGTGCGCGACCTCGACGGAAAAATCACCATTCGCAATCCCAATGCGCAAATTCAAAAGATGTTGAAAGAAGTACATCTCGACAAAGTAGTTGAGCTTTCGCGGGTACGAAAAGTTATCAGCAACTTTATGACAATCGATGTGGAGTGCTGGTTTCATGCTTATAATTTGAAAGAACAAGTACCCAAGTGTAACTGGCATTTACAAGAATCGCGCGTGAAACGAAATGTCACTCGTATTCTCGATCTTTTAAAAGCCCATGAGGTCAAAGCCACTTTTTTTGTACTGGGTTGGGTCGCCGATCATTTTCCCGAAGTTGTAAGCATGATCGACCAAGAAGGTCATGAAATTGGTACCCATGGATACTATCATAATTTGATTACCGAAATGACCCCTGATGAGTTTGAAGCTGATCTCGACAAGTCCTTAAATGCCATATCGAGACACACTCGTCAAAAAATCATCGGACATCGCGGTTCCAATTTCACCATTACTTCTTCTACGCTTTGGGCCTTGGATATTCTACCTAGGTATGGTATCGAGTATGATTCTTCGATATTCCCCATCGGTAGAAGCCGTTACGGAATCCCCAATTATCCCAATCGATTGCCCCATCAAATTCGCTTGCAAAATGGGAAAACCATAAAAGAGTTTCCTATGTCTACATTCGCCCTGGGCCGAAAAATGTTACCGATTTCTGGAGGAGGCTACCTCAGGCTGTATCCCTATCGTGTTACAGACCGCTATATTGAACAGATGAATGCCAAGGGATTGCCTTCCATGGTTTATTTTCATCCTTGGGAATTAGATACCGAACAAAAGCGTTTAGCTGTGTCACCGATGAAGCGTTTTCAGCACTATGTTAACCTGAATACTACGGAATGGAAACTGTCACTATTGATGGAACGTTTCAAATTTTCTTCGATTCGTGAAGCGATGTCGGAGCGCCGCATTCAGCAGATGTTGCTTCGGGAACCGGTGCAATTGCAAGCATCTAACCCTGTATTACAGATACCCAGTAACAAACTAGGTGAGATTATACCTCAAGAATCCGAAAAGGTTTTGGCTTAAGCTTAAAGTCAGGACGGTTTCATTTTCTAAGGATCCGCCCTGTTCCATTACTCGTGCGACCAGAATAAGTAACCTTAAGGCTTGGGAGCTTCCTTAGCTGCGGCGTGATAGTAATACCCGTACTTTGAGTAACGATTGCCTTGAAAAGGGCTTCGGGTTACCGCGTTAACTATCATACCAATTTTCACTTTTCTATCCATGACTAACTGTAAGGCATCGCGGGCATCGGATACTGCTGTCATTCCGGAACGACAGACATAGACCACACCATCAACACAGTCTAAAAGCGAAAGGGGATCAGCGGTAATCGCGACCGGCGGTGTATCAATAATGACGACTTCGAAGTCGATACGGGCCAGGCGCAAAAAAGTCAGTAATCTATCTGAACCGATGAGCTCACCGGCCGAGGCGTCTTGCGAACCCTTAGGAGCCAAAAATAAATTGCTCTGGGCAGTCGGCAAAATCGCTTCGGAAGCCTGTTCCATCAGTTCGGAATCGGTGCTTGTATCACTCTTTAACAGGTCAAGCAAACCATACTGGGAGCTATATCCGAACATAGTATCAATCCGGCCAAGACGAAAGTCGGCATCCACGAGCAAAACTTTTTTCCCTGTGCGGGCAAAGGAAATGGCCAAATTGGAAGCGCAAGTTGATTTACCTTCACCGGGATGCGTTGATGTTACCAAAAGGCAAATTCGATGGCTGGAGCGCCCCACGAAGTAGTTTAAACATTCTTCGCGAAGAAGACGATACGATTCCACATCCTCTAAGGTATATGCCGAACCGAAATACAAGAGTTGGCTATCGGGAAGATTCTTGTTGGAATCCTTAGCTAGAGTTACAGTTTCGGTTCCACTATCTTGTTCCTTGTCGGAACTTGGATTTTTTTCTGCCTGGGATCTTCCGAATTGTTTTATCATGCCCATTTTATTCTTGGGTTTTTCGATTTGCTGTTTAAGGGAAGGCTCCGTTATTTTTGGACGGAAGCTGATTTCACCTAAGGCCTTGAGGCCCATTAATTTGACAACATCGGTTTTGGTCCAGAATTTGAGAAAGACAATGTGCCACGCCAGAAAGAAAAACGGAATGATAAGCAGCAAAAATCCGATGAAAGCGACGGCAACCAATAGGCGACTCTTTAAGGAGGGAGGAAGGTAAATAGCGGGTCGGGCTGCATCGACAACCGTCACCTTGAAAAATTCGCTTCCGGTAACCAGTTTGGCACGATTGTAACTCTGAAGGAGGTTGTTATAAATATTTTCGTTATTTTGATTGGCAGTCGTAAGTCTTTCCAGTTCCAGGCCCACCTTAACCGAAGGGCGGGCAGCTTCACCCGGCATGGCCTGAGCCGCTTTTTGTCGCAAGTTCTCGACTTTGGAGCTGTAGTCACCAATAAAGGATCGGGCCACGCTTTGTGTTTCACTAACGACTTCTTCAATTTGTGTGCGCAGCTCTTCCAGTTTAGGATGCCCCGCCGAAAGCTTGGCCTGGGCTTCGATATATTCTCGATTGATTTTGTATAACTTGCTTTTTAAAATTCCTGAACGGGGTTCACCGGCTTCACTTAAGGCAGTTAACACTTCGTTGGCCCAGAAACTTTCTTCATCGGCTTCTTGAGATTGAGGGCGAGCGCCTGAAATGCTTTTTAATTTGTTGAGGCGCGACTCCGAAAGGGTTAATTCGCTTTTGTATTCCATATAAAGCAGCGGATTGCCAGTGCTTCTCTGCTCACTGCCCAAAAGCGAAGGATTTTGTTTATAAAAATCCGACAATTCATTTTGACTTTTTTCGAGCCGTTCTTTTGCCAATTCCAGGTTTTTTTCAAGCTGTACCAATACGTTTACATCCTGCACTTCGGTGGTGCCGTAGTAGACGTGTAAAAACTCATCGCGAAGGGTATTAATAATATCTGCCACCAGAAAGGGATCTTGATCCTTCATGGAGATCTCAAAATTAACTGATCCCAAAGGTTTTATCTTAAGGCGCTTGGCCAGTGATTCAATCACTGAAGTGTTACTCACAAAGCTGCATTCTAATTTGTCATTCTTATTGGTTTTCAAGAACTCGGGCTTAAAAACCAGTTCCAGCCCAGAGATTTTTAATTGTTTCCCTCCTGCTAGACCCCCTTCAAAAAGATTAAAGCGAGCCCGGCCTCCTGCTGGTTGAAAATCCAACACGGCGCCCTTGCCATCAAAGATTTGGATGAAGTAGGTGCCTTCTGCTAAATCTTCTGAGTATTCCACTTTTTCAAAAATATTCTTGCGGAATTTATAAGTAGTCTGGATACGAAAGCGCAATTGTAATCGAGAGATTGTTGCAGCCAAGACCTGATAACTGCGAAAGATGCTCATGATACTTTCGCTTTGGGTGATGGCAATATCGCGCATCATATTGGTTTGCGCTCCGACGACATTGGGAAAACGCATCACCGTTGCAGTGGTATAAGATTTCGGCAAATCGATAAAAGAAAGAATTATGCCCGCAGGCAAAGCGAGCATTAACCAAACACCGATTATGAACCACTTTTTTAGCCAGATGATATGGCCTAAAGTGGAAATACTGGCAATACGGTGTTTGAGTTGGAAGCCTTCATCAGGCTGGGCTTCCGTATTCAGCCATTCATCTTCATTGATTTTCATTTATGTGCCACGAATTAATTTTTCTTTAGCATGATGGAAGCAAAGAAAATAGCTTTCTGGATCAGAAAGAGAACCCTATGAAAAAACTGATTATTGCCGGCATAAGTCTAATCATCTTAGCCGCGGCAGCCCTGATAGTGTATCAAAATCTTCCCGAAAAACGCTATGCCAGGCACATGATTAAAGCCCGACTCTATCAACAACAAAATAATCTAGTCGCCGCCAAGAAAGAATATGAAGCGGCCTTTGCAGCTAAAGGCGGCTATACGCCCTATGTCTCGCTCGAAGTATTGCGCTTTGAAAACAACCTCGCGCTCAAAGACAAAAACATATCAGGCGCCATCAATAACACCAGAAAGTATTTAGAATTACATCCAAAAGACTCCGAAGCCGCTATTTTATTGGCTAATCTTGCCTTTGAGGCGGGAGAATTAGGCCTCGCGTTTTCAACCGTTAACAGTATTCTTGTTCAAAATCCCGTGAGCTTTCCTGCCCGATTACTGCTTGCAAAGGTAAGAACCTCACAAGGCCGCCTCGATTTGGCGGAGGAACAAATCAGGGTGCTGGTAGAAGCTCATCCTGATTCTTTGCTTGCTCTCATGCCCATTGCCTCCAATCTTTTGAAGCAGGGTAGAATTTCGGAAGCGCGCGATTATTTACAGAAGGTTCTCAAACTTTACCCCGATAATCCGGTGGCTAAACTGAATTTGATCGATTCTTATCTCATGGAGCGAAAGCCAGATTCAGCACGAATCATTTTACAAGCCTGGGCTGTAACAGATAGTTCAAAGACCCAGGCGGTGCGCATTCGATTGGCACGGCTCTTTTCTCTAATGAATCAATTTGATTCCGCCGAAATCGCCCTTTCTGATTATCGCTTTCCCAACCAGAATAATTTCGAAGCCCTGGGCGAGTTGGCTTTGGTAAAAACCAAGCAAGGTCAATATGATTCTGCCATCAAAGTTTATTCATCGATGATAGAAACCGCCCCTTCTGCTTCTCCCAAAGCCAAGGAATATATCAATCTGTTACACTTGGCCAATAGCAACCCAGCCAGAGCTTTGGAAGTATTGAAAGAACTTTCCATCGGAGCCAATGATTTGATTCTACCCATGAATCAAATCATGACTTATTTGGCTTTAGATCAAGAACACAAGGCCATCGAAGTGATACAGCGCGGCGACAGTTCTATGCAAAAGCAACTGACAGAATTCATGGCCAATCTGATTCCCACTCGGGAATTTGTCGGTCAATGGGCCTTGTTAAACTATTACCGCTTGAATAACCAATCCTTTAATTCACTGCAAACTATCGCGCAAATGTATCTCAAGTATCCCGAAAATGCCTTGGTGGCCGATTTTTACAGCAAAGCCTTGCATGGACTGGGGCAGGCTCCCTTAGCTCTCGAAGTATTAGAGAAATTAAAGCAGCCCACGCTCGCGCAGAAAGTCAATAAAGTTACACTCTATGTAACACTAGGAAAATTAGACAAAGCGATGGACCTATGCCAGAAAATACTGAAAGAAGAGCCCAAATTAATCGGAATCCATACCTTATTGGCAGACTTGAATAGAAAAAAGGGTAATTCGAAAGCCTATGTAGAACACTTGCAGGCTGAGTTAGAACTCAATCCGAATAATGTCGTAGCCCTGAATAACCTGGCCTGGGAATTTGGAGTAGAACAAAAAGACATGCAAGCTGCAGCTCCCTACCTGACTAAGTTGGAAGCTCAAAAACAAGGCGACCCCCGCATTATGGATACCATGGGCTGGATCTTGGCCATAAATGGAAAGCTCAAGGAGGCAAAACCCTACTTTATTCTAGCATTAAATTTAGTACCCGACAGTCCGACCCTACTGTATCATATGGCCAATGTGGAAAAACAGTTGGGAGAGACCGATTCAGCCAAACGGCATTTACAAAAAGCTCTGGATTCGAAACGAAATTTTGAAGAACGAAAATTGGCTGAGACAATGTTAGCCGAAATGAATTAGTCTGAATATTCATAGTTTGAATTAGAAAGCAAAACCTGTGAATTCAATTGTTTCCTATCGATTTTCCGCTAAAAATGAAGCCCTACTCTGGGGCGGATTTGGAGTGTTACTCCTTCTCAATTATTGGCCCACATTTAATTGGATGATCAGTCGTTTCGAAGAAGCCAACTCCTACAGCACCCATGGTTATTTAATCCCCTTTATCTCTGGCTACTTGCTTTGGAATCAAAGGCAGAGTTTGTCGAAAGTTCCCATTCAAGCCTCTGCCTGGGGCCTTATCCCCTTAAGCATCGGCCTTCTGTTACACTGGATTTCGGGAATAGCCGATGTATCTTCTATTTCAGGATTCACAATTATTTTCGTGCTTGCGGGATTCATTTTGTTGCTACGCGGTTGGCAACAATTAAAGGAGTTGTGGTTTCCCATAGCGTTTTTGTTTTTCGCAATTCCCCTTCCCGATTTCATTATCAGCGGATTAAACTTCAAATTGAAATTCTGGGCTTCTGACTTAGCTTCGCAGCTGTTAAACGTAACGGGTTTACCGGCTATTCGCGAAGGCTCCTTTATGATGTTTGGCCAAGAGCGCTTAGCAATCGGTGACGTTTGCTCGGGACTACGCAGTCTCATAAGCCTTGTTGCTTTGGGAGTGTTATACGCCTATTTGATTCGCGAACGTTCAAAATGGAATGTGATAGCAACATTACTCGCCATCGCTCCCGCTGCCGTAATCGGTAATGGTCTGCGCATTTTTCTGGTATCGTATCTGGTCTATTGGCTGGGTTCGTCTAAGGTATTTAAGCCAATAATTTTTGGCCAAGATTTACATCTCATGACTGGATTCTTCATCTTTGCAACTGCCTTTGGTTGTTTGTATGCGGTCAATAGTCTAGTGGATGCCGTACGTGGAAATAATCGCGGAGCCGACTCTACCAAATGAAAACTTCTCGTATTACAGTATATGTTTCATTATCAATCGCCTTCTTATTGCTTATTGTAGGAGCCTATCTCTCCCACTTTGTCTTGTTTCAACAGCCTATTCGTGTTGATAGTGATTACACCAAGAACATTCCCCAAACGATAGGCCGCTGGTCTTTAATCGATGTAAGCACTCCTAGTGAAAGCGAATATCGCGGCCTCGAAACCAAAGACATCATCAAACGGACCTATTCCGATGGCAATCAGTATATCGAATTGGTGGTTGCCTATATCGCCCATAGCAATCGTAAATCAGCTCACGCTCAAGAAGCCTGTTTACGTGGTGCGGGGGCCATGGTGGGAAGCATTGAGCATCGGAACATAGCCAACAATGCGGCCGATGTGACTTCTATTTCAGTAGACTATGCCCAGCATAAGGCGTGGGTGTACTACTGGTTTAAGATGGGACACCTACATAGCTCCCGCTATTTAAACCTTAGTTGGAAATTATTCTTGGCAGGACTGTTACACGGAGGCCACCAGGGCTCTGCCCTTGTTCGTTTACTGGCTTACCAGAATCCCATGGACAACAAAGCCGACGTGCAGAAGCATTTGGAGGATTTTGCTGAGAATTTGATTCCGGTATTGAACCAAACTTTGCCTTAGAAGCCATAAGGCCTGTAGTCGCAAAATTGATCTTGAGTATCCAAAATGAGACTCAAAATTAACCTGTAAGGTCGAAAATGCGACTTGAGATTGCGAAAATGGGTGAAAAAGCCAATGTCAGATACATTAAGCATTTGAACAGGGTTTATAGGTCCTGAATACCAATATCGCTCATCCTTTACTTTGTAACTCCTGTATCATGCTGCTTAAACTCGTTACTCGTATGTCCTTTCCAAGCGGATATGCAATTTCAACCGGAGAAACAATCCAGGCAGAGCTACAACTCAGTACCTCTATTGATTTATAAATAAAGGCGGATGGCTTCGGGTTCGTGGAGGCTTTAAATTCAATAGCTATCCTATCGTTTCCCTTTTGCAATAAGAGATCAATTTCATTTCCATAAGAATCCCGGTAAAAACTTGGCTCCCATCCGCGAATAGAACTGAGAATGTTTTCCATAGCAAAGCCTTCCCAAGAAGACCCATACGCGGGGTGACCCAATAGCTCATTAAAGCTTTTAATGTTTAGGAGCGAGTGTAATATTCCGGAATCTCTAATATAGACTTTAGGTGATTTAATTAAACGCTTTTTGAGATTATCCACAAAGGGTCTTAAGATTCGAACCATAAACGAACCTTCGAGAGCTTCCAAGTACGATTGAATGGTGTGATAACTAACACCGAGTGATTCACCTAGTTTTGAGCGATTAATCAATTGACCGTGAATATGGGCACACATCATCCAAAAGCGATGCATTCGTAAGGGAGGAAAATTAAATCCCAAATTGGATAGATCACGTTCTAAAAAAGTGTTCACAAAACTTTCATGCCATTCAAATGCCGTGTTTTCATCTGTATTTAAAATGGCCCTAGGAAAGCCCCCCTTTAGCCATAGATCGCGTAGTTTATCTTCACCCAATTCATGAATCAAAAAAGGACTTAATTCCAAATAGTGTATACGTCCTGCTAAACTTTCAGAAGATTGTCGGATTAAATCTCGTGATGCTGATCCCAACAGTAACAGTTGCCCGTTTCGATTATCATCATCAATAACACTTCGTAACAGAGGAAAAAATTCTGGAAGCCTTTGAATTTCATCCAAACAAATCAGTTTGTCTTTATTCTCAGAAAAGAACAATTCAGGTTCACGAAACAGGTTCAGATTTGAAGGTCTTTCTAAATCAAGATAAAGAGTGCTTCTCTGTTTTTGATCTTCTAAGATTGACTTCGCTAAAGTGGATTTTCCACACTGTCGCGGACCTAGTATGGCCACAGCCGGGAAATCTTGAAGGCCTTTTTGGACGCGTGAGGAAAGGAATCGCTTTAGCATATTCATGTAAAATAGAAATTCAACTTCTAAATTGCACTGTTTTACAGCTAGAATGGGGTTTTTGTAGAGAAATTTGAGGCTAAAAGCTTTCTTTGATAAGACAGCGAGGGATGAAAATTCCTCCAATTACAGTAAAAACTTCCGCTCTACATAGTTTTTTTCACTGAAAAAAAGTACGATTGTAACACTATCACCTTAGGTTAGCTTACCAAATCTAGGGGATTCACCTACTCTTACACGAAAATTGTTAATAAAATGTGGATAGATATGTAACACACCAGTAACAAGTATCCGGCAAAACACTTAGCTTTAGGCTTCCGATGCCCGCCAGTTTTGGGTTTTGAAAATCCAACAGGCGCTCATTGCTCGCAATTTATCGCCGCGTACCCAAGAAGCATACTGCGCGCATGAGAATCGCTTTCTCGGTAAACAGAATCGGTCTCCTCGAGTGGAGACATCGCAAAGTGTGCAAGCCTATCTGATTGGGCTCCTGAATTTCGAGGGCCTTTCTGCTTCCTCGGTTAATCTGCATCGTAACGCACTGCAATTCTTTTTCGAAAAAATTCTGGGTTCGACCATTGTTTCATCACTGGCCTATGGTGGGGGTTTGCGCGTTTCTGAAATTGTCGCATTAAAAATTAAAGATGTGGATTTTGCAAGAAATCTTTTCGACCAGGTTAAACCAAAAATATTTGTCTTTGAAAATGAGTATGGGTATGGATTCACCCGTCGTTGGGCTCAAAATCTCTTTAAGCGTGCTTTAGAAAAATCAGAAATACGAAAGCAAGCGTCGATACATTCAAACGTTACTGGGTCATCAAGATCCGAGAACAACGGCGAGATATACACATGTAAGCCAGAATGTGATCAGAGGGATTCAGAGTCCCTTTGATTCACTGTATTCCTCTGGAAGGCCACGATGAGATCCGTTGTCAACAGGATGCGGAGGACGGTGAGCTGTCCGAAAATGATTGTCCCCGCTAGAAAAAAGAGGATGACTTTGAAAGAAAGAAGTGTTACGATAAGATTGCGTACGTAAAAAAACACGGTAAAATGGATGATTTTTAAGCGTTTCTGTGACGTAGTTGATATCTATATATAAAAAAATATTCATGAAAAAATAAATAAAAAAACATTTGACATATTACTTTTTGTCGAGTAGATTCCAGAGAGAAAACAAAACGAAGGTCAATAAGGGCTTTCGTTCACATAAAAACGAGTTAAGTGAGGAAAAAAATGAAAAAACTACTACTTTGTCTTGCCACCTTTGCTAGCGTAACATTCGCTGATTGGGTGAAAGTTGATACAGCAATATTCAAAAGAGTTGAAGTAAGGGCAAACGGAGCCATTTCCTTGCAGCCTTCTTGGTCAAATTTAGGGTCTAAAAATTGCCTAAAGCTCGGAGTTGGTTCCTCTGATAAGCTAACAAGCCATGTGTTAATAACTCCCCCTACTGGCCAAGAAAAAAGTTATTTGTCAATT
>JBBQAD010000429.1:0-3453 GCA_038315885.1 Fibrobacteria bacterium
GTTCTTGGGTGATTTCAGGAACTTGTTCTGTATAGACCACTTCTCCTTTTTCGTCGATTACGACAATGGCCCGGGATAACAAACCAGCCATCGGGCCATCGCTAATGCGGACACCATACTTGTCGCCAAAATCGGAATCACGAAGTTCGGAAGTTGTAGTCACTTTATCTATCCCTTCTGCTCCGCAAAAGCGTTTTAAGGCAAAGGGTAAATCACGTGAGACACCCAGTATGGCCACGTTGTTTAGGGCGGCTGCCTCTTGGTTGAATTTTTTCACGGAAGTTGCACACACTCCCGTATCAATGCTGGGATAGATATTGATCAACACTTTTTTTCCACTAAATTCTTTTAGTGTTACATCTGAAAGATCGGATTTGGTCAATTTAAATTCAGGAGCCTTGCTGCCGACCTTGGGCAATTCGCCGGCTGTATGAATTGGATTTCCTTTTAAGGTGATGGCTGACATGTGCGTTCCTTCCATAAATGTTTTTAAAATACAGAGACTAAATACAAAATCTGCAAGTTAAAGAGAGAAAGAAAAGTGAAAAAGAAAGAGGTAAATCCAATAAGGAGCAAAGGAATCGGGCAGTGAGCTAAAATTGATGTGGCTTATTCTCAATTAATAACAAAAATCGGTAGAAATCAGAAATAGCGAATGAATTACAATGAATTCAAAAACGCCAATACTTGCTGGCGTTTGAGCTTAGTCAAGGCCTGAAGGCTTTTGTCTTCACTCTAGGCCTGGCAGGCCGCCTTAATAAGTACTCAATGTTTCGATATTATTTTAGGCCGAATACAATTTCGAATCACATTTTAGAATCATGTTAGTTATAGACGTAATTCAAATGAACAATTAGCCTAAAAACTTTGAAATTTCAGAAATGTGAAACGCTCGAAAAGCGCATTAAAATTTTTAAAACGGGCATGGAGAACGAACTAACTATAACTGCGGATTTCCTGAAGTATCCAATCGCCGAAGCGCTCCAGTTTATTCGCACCTATCCCCGAAATCGCCAGCAGTTCGATATCTGTACTAGGCTTCTCTTCAACCAGAGCATACAGAGTCTTGTCACCGAAAATCACATAGGGTGGGACGCCTGCGCTGGCCGCCTCTTCTTTTCGTCGAAGACGCAGGGCTTGGGCTAATTTTCGATCATTTTCCGACCATTGGCTTTCAAGTTCAGAAAGCACGGGAGAAGAACGGTTCTTTTTTCTGCGTCCTGAATTTTTATCTTTTTTATTCAGACGTTCGATGCTCGGGTCTTGGATGGGAAGAAAAAAAGTGTCGCGTCCAAACAAAACATTCTGGCCCTTCTCTGTACTCTGCAAAGTCCAATGACCCTGCGCATCGGTTCGTAACAGATCAGCTGCCAACATTCGCTTAATTATCCAGCGCCAACTAAATGGGCTCTGTTCTTTGCCGACGCCGAAGGTGGGTAATTCATCATGGTGGAACTGTTTCACCTTATCGCTGAGATTACCAATCAGAATATCAACCAAATGCACCGCCCCAAAACGCTCACCCGTTCTTTTAGATGCCGATAAAACCATCTGCGCCTCTCGGGTGGCATCGCGTTTTTGCACTGGATTTTTGCATTGATCGCAGTTACCACAAGGGCCAGTGTAACTTTCACCAAATTGAGATAAAAGTGTAACTCTACGGCATTCGCCTGCTTCACAAAAATCGATCAGCTGCCTTAACTTTCGGCGCTCCATCTCTTTTCTTTGTTCAGGGGCCTCCGACCTTTCAATGAAAGACCTCTGCATCTCAAAATCACGCATGCCCCAGGCCATCCATACATCAGCAGGCAAGCCATCGCGACCCGCCCGGCCAATTTCTTGCACGTAACCTTCCAGACTTTTTGGCAAATCAAGATGGGCTACAAATCGCACATTGGGCTTATCGATGCCCATGCCAAAGGCGATAGTCGCTACCATGACAATGTGTTCTTCCTGTAGAAACTGTTCCTGTCTTTTTCTGCGAAGCGATGGTTCCATTCCAGCATGGTAGGCAATAGCGGGAATACCCTTGCTCTGAAGAAACTCTGCGCTAGCCTCCACATCTTTTCGCGATAAACGATATACAATACCAGAGTGCTGTGAATGTTTGGATTCAATAAATTCTAACAATTGAGCTTGACCCTGGTCCTTTTCCAGGATGCTGTACTGCAAATTTGGTCTATCCATACTGGTGCGAAAAATTTGCGGTTGTCGCAGAGCCAGACGCAGCGGAATCTCGCGGGCCGTCGGTGGATCGGCTGTTGCGGTAAGGGCCATGCGTGGAACAGAGGGAAACTGATTCATCACCTCGGGAAGCCGCATGTATTCAGGTCGAAAATCGTGGCCCCATTGGCTGACGCAATGCGCTTCATCAATGGCAAAGAGTGAGATATTGAGTGCTTCTAATGTTTCTCTGAATCGGGGCGACAAAAACTTCTCAGGAGATACATACAGAATTTTGATGATTCCTTTGAATAGTTCACTCTCAATCTTACGGATTTCAGGCAAGCTATGGCCCGAATGGAGTGATGCACAGCGAACCCCCATCTGGCGCAAATTCATCACTTGATCATCCATCAAAGCGATGAGTGGAGATATGACCACTGAGGTTCCATCTAATACCAAGGCGGGAATCTGAAAGCAGAGAGACTTTCCACCCCCCGTAGGCATGTTAACGAAACAATCTTGTCGCTTTAACACATGGGCGATAATCTGATCCTGGGGAGCCCGAAAGGTTTGGAATCCGAAAGTTTTGCTTAAAACTCCTAAGGCTGCATTGGTATAATCTGGATTCACCTCGGTCACCTGCATGAGCGGCAATGTAGGACTAAACTGTTGATTGATAAAGACTCATTAGACTGAGCCTTCTTAAAATGGCCAAAAACAAATATCGGCCTAAGTTCGAATTGAATTCAATCATACAGCCAAAGCAGTCCAGTAAGTCCAGCCAATCCATTGACTAGCGCATTAGAGGTAACAAATGCGCCTTTTCAATGGGTCCAGGCGTGGCTCATTTCTTTTCAGTGGTCTGTAGGTCAAACTTTCCGAGTTTGACCGCTTTATCGGCATTTCCAACCAATTGAGTCTGGATGATCACATTTCCCACACCGTCTTCTTTTAAGGTGGCAAGATCGATGCCGGTCAATAATTTCTGTATATCAACCAAGAGTTGCATGATGCGAAACTCTCCGTTGGCATGCATCTGAAAAGGAATCATGATCGGAATGGCGTGGTTTGCAGCCAAGCCATCTTGGCGGTTATTTCCCATTATCAATTTAAATGGCTTGGCTTTGGATTTTTCCGTTTTGTACTGCCCTTCCAGAATCAAATAGGCAAAGCCCCCACCCACGGCCTCTGATATTGTATCGATGTTAACGAGACCGCTTAAATTTTCTAGAGAGTCTTTTCGATTATATTCGGTATTGAGGCCTAGATAGGATTGAAAAGAGATAT
>JBBQAD010000018.1:0-15648 GCA_038315885.1 Fibrobacteria bacterium
CTATGGTCTGTGGAGTGCCTGGATACAGGACTATCGAAATTTTGCAGGATTAAACTGGGCCACCCAAGTGTTACAGGAGGGTGCTAGTGGTAGACCTCCCTTTTATGCGTTGCCCTTTCTAGGTGATAAAGACAAATTAAGGGGAGTGTCTGATCTACGTTTGCGGGGACGCTACACACAATTGTTAACCTTAGAATCGCGACTTCCTTTTAGCTTGAATCTTTTATCCTTTAAACATCGTTTACAAATTGCTGCTTTTATCGCAGGGGGAAGAAGTGGTCAAACTATGGATGAGCTGTGGTCTAATGCAATCCATATTGGAATCGGCGGAGGTGGACGTTTATTGTTACATGGCGGACGAATTTGTGTTCGAGGTGATCTAGGTTTCAGTGAATATGGCCCTAGCATTTATGCTGCCTTCGGCCAAGCCTTTTAAATCGGCAGGTTCGACCTTATCCTAGAATTCTTTTTAAGCTGTTCGAGAAAATGAATACAAGAAAAGTCGTGTGCCATGCTGACTGATCCAGTTCCAAAGCAAGTTCATTTCACGAATTAGCGAAGGCCAAAATTCCGAATCGAGATGGCCTCTGATTTGGAAAAGCCCCAGAGAGATACAGAATAAAAGACACAGGCTGAACACCATACTAAAGAGCTTGCCATATTCATCAAAGTCGCTTTGCCACCAGCGAAACTCCTGACTGAGACGAAAAAGAAAAGCGCCAAAAGAGGTGAAGATGGCAAGATCCCAAAGGGGAAGCAAAGCGGGTCTAATCACAAAGCTAAGCATACTAAGTAGTACAGTATTTAAGGGTAACCAGTAGGGTGCAGTGGCAATTAGAAGGTTCGAATCCCGCAATTGCACTTCTCCGCCATTTTTAAGGGTGGCAATCAGGCGGTCTGGCGGGGCCCAGCAAAGGTAGCCCATCAAGGCATGGGTGATTTCATGCTCAAGTGTATCAATAAAACCCATGGGGTCTTCACGTCCCTTTGAAGCTGCTATCCAATAAAAACTGAGACGCAGTGCAAAAGCGCCCAAGACAGACCAGAAAATAGGAGAGTGTAAGACCAGTGTGAACGCATTGAAAAATGCTTGCAAAGCAGAAAGAAAAAGCGCCGTTAAAAGCAGTAACATGGGAAAGATGGAAATCCACCGCAAGCTACGCCAGATCAGTGACAAATGCTTCTCCTGCAGAATGATCGAATGCTGTTGTTGTTGCGTGGCCGACAGCACGAGTTTAGCCAATGTGACAGGAAATAGTAATCCATCGAGGTCCTGCAAAAGAAAAGCTGATTTACATATATTTTATTCTGATTTTTCCTGGAGTTTCAGATCATGGCAAGCAGCAAGTCCCTTAGCAAATCCCCCAAAATCAAATCGGTTATTGGCCGACAAATTCTCGATTCACGGGGAAACCCAACCATTGAAGTGGATATTCTTTTAAGCGATGGCACGCTGGGTCGGGCCGCAGTCCCCTCTGGCGCCTCCACTGGTGAACGAGAAGCCTGCGAATTAAGAGATGGGGATAAGAAAACTTACCTGGGTAAGGGAGTGCTCAAAGCAGTTGATAATGTAAACACCAAGCTCAGTAAGGTGCTAGCCAAAAAAGATCCGAGCGATCAAAAGGGCATCGATCAAATCATGCTGGATCTCGATGGAACCCCTTTTAAAACCAAGTTGGGAGCCAATGCACTATTGGGTTGTTCCATGGCAGTTGCCCGAGCAGCGGCAGCATCCAAAAATAAACCGCTATATGTTTACCTAGCGGGCCTACACAAGAACAAAAATATGCAGTTACCCCTTCCCATGTGTAACATTCTCAACGGTGGTGCACATTCTGATGCACCAATTGACTTTCAGGAGTTCATGATTGCTCCGGTCGGTGCAAAGAGTTTTTCCCATGCTATACAAATGGCCACAGAAATTTTTCATGCGCTAAAATCAATTTTGAAAAAGCGCGGTCTCTCCACGGCGGTTGGAGATGAAGGCGGATTCGCTCCCAATTTGGGCGGCACCAATGACGCATTGGATAGCATCATGGAAGCAATTGAAGCAGCGGGTTATAAACCCAAAAAAGATGTGAAAATTGCTCTCGATGTAGCCTCCTCTGAATTCTATGAAAAGGAAAGTGGAAACTATGTGTTCCATAAATCAGGGGCGGGTACTTTCAGCAGTTCTCAAATGGTCTCGATGTATCAAGAACTTTGTTCCAAATATCCCATCTACTCCATCGAAGACGGAATGGATCAAAACGATTGGGACGGTTGGGCAAAATTAACCAAGGCCTTAGGCAAAAAAGTACAACTGGTCGGTGATGACCTCTTTGTAACCAATCCGGCGATATTAGCCGAAGGCATCGAGAAAAAAATCGCCAATGCCATTCTCATAAAGGTTAACCAAATCGGTACCCTTACTGAAACATTGGAGGCGATTGCCATGGCCCAAAAGGCCGGTTATGGAGCAGTCGTCAGCCATCGCTCAGGCGAAACCGAAGACAGCTTTATCGCTGATTTGGCAGTTGCTACCGGAGCTGGACAGATTAAAACCGGTTCACTTAGCCGCACTGACAGAGTCTGTAAATACAACCAGCTGCTGCGCATCGAACAAAGCTTGGGTGCCAAGGCGAAATGGACTAAAGGCGCATTTTAGGCTTTTGATATTTCCAACATTCTCTTTGTTAACATCAAAACAGTGTCCTTGTGCAATGGGCTCTGTTTTTTTTTATGCAAAGATTTTACTGAGTTACGCTACATTTCTTTTTTTCACCGCCTGTCAGACTCCTAAGGAGCCTGTTGAGGCGTGGTCACATTGGTCGAAGGCTGCATGGGCAGACAGTAACATTGTCCAGCAATGGAAAGTCTACCCCCATGTAAAGGGAGAAGGAGATGAAGAAGGCTTCGAACCAAATTCTGAATCAGATTCTGAAATAGCAACACTAAAGACACAGTGCGGCAGCACCTGCAGCACTTCCGTTTTTGTGAAACGATTGAATAAGTTCGGTGTAACTCAAGGTAATCCAGACTGGCACTGGTTTTTAGACAGTCTGTGCTTTGAAAACAACTGCTTTGCTTTTAATCATGATCCATTTAATCCCCTGCGTTTACTCCAAAAGGCGGATGCTTCACCTGCCGTTATCAGTGAAGAAAGTGATACACTAGAATCCGTTTTTTTCGCAGAACTTTGCCCTCTGCTTGATGCCTTTTCTTTTCTACCCAGCTCTGATTTAAGCGAAGTGCTGAAAAATTTGAGCACAATGAAGTGCAATTGGACCGGGCAACTCTTGTTAAGCCGTAAGCATGCGAGGCCCCTCGAGCTGAGACTCTGGGCGCCTCGGCAAGTTATTAGTCGGAGAGAAGAATCCTCCACTAAAATGCATAGCCATACAGATTTAAAAACCTATGCGGCAGCCAAAGTGGTCTTTGAATATCATGATGCTAAGTCACTATGGCCCCACATGTGGAAATCATTTCATTTTTCGATGGAACCCGGAACGGCCGACCGACTCTCTAGTGGAAAACGCGATCCTGGAATGACGGTGCAAGACCAAGCGCGTGCCATTATGCGAGATAAACTCAAAAAACAAGATGCTTCCAAAGCCAGGCGTTGGATGAATACAATGTCGGATCAGTTATACGGCCATTTTCCTGATCCAAAATTGCTAATTCCCATGGAATCCTGGAATTTTGTTTTTGTTGAGCATGCAGAATGAAGGATGCTTAGGTCTCGTCGGTCTAAGCTCTGGTTAGAAACAATTATTTGATTCGATAAAATGAAATCACGGCTGCACGCCTTTGGGGCCATGACTATCTTCTCAATATGGCTCTTCTTAAAAATCGGCGAGATGAAAACCTTTTGGTTCCGTGCAGCGAAATCCACTGATAGGAGAGGTGCAAAAATCGTTTCCGAGAGTTATTGAGGAACCCGTATATCACTGTGGCTTTCACTCAGAAGTCTCTTTTGGAGCGACGGCGTATTTCGTTAAGCACACACAAGGAGATTTTTTAGTGGATTCACCTCGCTTCAATCAAAGCTTGGTAAAATCAATAGAAGCTCAAGGGGGCCTCCGCTGGATGCTCCTAACCCATTGTGATGATGTTGCCGATCACAAAAAATGGCAAGAGCATTTTAATTGCGAGCGGGTAATTCATGAAAAAGATCTTCGCTCCGACACGCGTGACTGCGAGTTGATTTTGCGCGGAGCCGGTCCTTTTGATATCTCTCCTCAATTTAGAGCCCTTTGGGTTCCCGGCCATGGGCGTAGAGCCCGCTACAATAAAGACGAAATGCCTTTCGAAATGGAAAGGTGTATCCAGTGGATGCAGAGTCCATAGTGACCCTAAACTAAAGACTCCTAAAATTTGTCCCATAGACTGTTCTTTAATTATGAACCAAGTCTAAACCGCGTTATTCCCGATTCTAAGCCACTCTAAGCGCTCCTGCAATGTATCTTCTGACTATATGGTTCACGGTACTTTTCTTATAGACCTCGCCACAGTCATTATTATTTCATCGTTTGTTACCCTCATCTGTCGAAAACTAAATCAGCCGGTCGTGCTTGGATACATTCTGGCTGGGGTAATCATTGGGCCAAATACTCCCCCGTTTCCACTGATAAAAGACCAGCAAACAATTAAAACACTTTCCGAATTAGGAATTGTCTTCCTCATGTTTACACTCGGCCTGGAGTTTAATCTCCGAAAGCTGAGCAAAGTGGGTACGACCGCCTTTATCGCCACCTTTCTGGAAATCCCCTTAATGGGTGGCTTAGGCTATTGGATAGGCCAACGATTCGGCTGGGCCTGGATCGACTGCATTTTTTTGGGTGCCATCATGGCGATTTCGTCTACTACCATTATTGTAAAAGCCCTGGGAGATCTCGGTAAATCTCGTGATTCATTCGCGAATTTGGTCTTCGGTATCTTGATCGGCGAAGACATTTTAGCAATGGTCATTATAGCCTTGCTGTCGGGATTGGCGCTGACCGGTGCGTTTCACTCTACTGATGTGTTATTAACAATTGGTAGATTGTCAGTTTTCTTGGTTGTATCTCTGGTGCTGGGTCTTATGCTCGTGCCCCGAGTATTACGCTATGTCGCCAAGGTAGGCAATGAAGAAACACTGCTCATTTCTGTGTTGGGATTCTGTTTTGGTTTTGCTGTATTGGCTGCCAAGCTAGGTTACAGCGTAGCTCTTGGAGCCTTTGTCATTGGTGCCGTGATCGCAGAGTCAAAAGAAATCCATCGCATTGAGCGCTTGATGCATCCCTTGCGCGATCTTTTTTGTGCGGTTTTCTTTGTTTCTGTCGGACTTCAAATTGATCCGACGATTATTAAAGAACACGCACTGACTATTTTAGTGATTTCCATTGCACTCATCGGTGGAAAATTTTTGGCTTGTAGTCTGGGCTCTTTTACGGCCGGCAATCCCATGCGCGATTCGATACGGGTGGGTTTAAGTATGGCCCAAATCGGCGAGTTCTCATTTATTATCGCCTACTTAGGTTTAACTTTAGGAGTCACAAGTCCCATTCTTTATCCCATCGCAGTATCAGTTTCGGCAATCACCACCTTTACGACTCCCTATTTTATGCGCTGGGCCGATGTAATCGTTCCTTTCTTTGATCGTAATACTCCTCGAGTCATGCATTCGTACTTCGACCTTTATACCAGTTGGATGACCCAGGCCAAAGAGGGCAGCCGAAATACTGAAGTCAAAAAAATTCTAAGGCGTATTATGGGTAAATTAGGCGTCTTTGTGGGCCTGATAGCTGGAGCCTTAATTTGTGCGGTTTTCATCTCAACTCTAGTAGAGAAATTTCTCCCCGAACTTATTCCCTGGATGGGGTTTATTCAATCGGGCTTATGGCTAACAGCGATGACTATTTGCATGCCTCTTTGTCTAGCTTATTTCCGAAAAACCCGCGCCTTGGGAATGATCCTGGCAGAATTAGGTGTTACAGAATCGATGGTGGGAATTCATAAATATGAAATCCGGGCGATCGTCTCCAATGCTATACATGTACTCGGAACCTTATTACTGGTTCTCTTTATTTTTGCCTTGAGTTCGGCAATTTTGCCTACTACAAATGTTCTAGTCCTGATGGTTATTGCTATGGCTCTACTAGCCTGGCTATTTAGAGAATCGTTCAATAAGATATATTTCCATGGCAAAGCTGCTCTGACTGAAACCTTCCATGATTCGGGAAAACCCGATGAAGATGCACACGAAAAGAGTGACAGTCCGGTTTTTTCGAGTTACAAAGTATCTCCGCTCGTGTTGGCTCCTCAATCTCCTGCAATCGGCAAAAAAATTGTAGAGCTTGAGCTAGATACCAAAAGTGGAGCCAGTATTTTGGCGGTAAAAAGAAACAACCAGGCCAGTTTTTCTCCCGGTCCCGGCCATGATTTGGAATTGGGAGACGAAATTCTGTTATTCGGCCTTCCCGAAAATTTGGAAAAGGCTCGTGAATATTTACAATCCGAATGGACTGTTTAGAACTGATTTTTCAAAAGTTTTTTTTCCCAAACGAAATGTTCGGGGCGACCGCTTCACACATTTTATTAGGTCTAAAAGCTTAATTGGCCAAGCTCTCTAGATAAGAATAACTGATACGTAGGGATTCAAAGGGATCGTTCTTGATCCAGTTATTATCCTGCTCGATGATATACCACTCGCAGCCAGAATTGCCAGCGGCCTCTATAATGGCAGGAATATTGAGATTGCCTTGGCCCAGTTCCGCGAATGCAGGAGTGTTACTTTCATTGATCCGGTAATCTTTTAAGTGAAGCAATGGAAGTCGGTTTGCTAATTTTTTACACCATTCAACCGGACTGGCTCCGCCAAATTGAACCCAATAGGTATCGATTTCACCTTTGAGATTTTGACTGTTGCTTTCATCGTAGAGAATTTCGATAGCTAATTTTTTACCCAGGCGACGAAACTCAATCTGATGATTATGGTAGGTTAGAGTTTGGCTATTTTCTCTCAGTAAGGCACCGGCCTTATCTAGGGCCTTCGCTAAGGCGATCACCTTGTCCTCTTGTCCCATGTCCACATCTTTAGGGTAAGGGTAGGCGGTAAAGGAACAGTTCAAAGCTTTTAGTCTGTCCACCACTTTTTGGGTTTCTGTCAAAATAGTATCAGCGGGTTCGTGGGTTGCACAGCAGAGAAGCCCTTCTCCATCTAAAATCCCTTTTAATTCGTTTACATCGATGGAACCCAGACCGGAAAGCTGAACAGCGTCAAAACCAATTTTTTTAAGTCTTGCCATGGATTGGGCGATATCCTTCGGCGTTTTCAAATACTCGCGAATGGTATAGGCCTGGGCTGCGATTTGATTTTTTTTCATAGTCTTTCCTATAAGTGATATATGATTTTGAAGTGTAATAATAGTCTTATGATACGGATTACTGCCTGGGATTGGGATACCAGCCCATATTTTTCAACAAGACTTCCATGGCAAAACCGTAGTCAATAAAGGTTTGCTTTCTTGCTTCGGGCTCACTTTGAATGGATGCATCATGATATTGAACTGCCACATGAGGCTCGATGCAGATTCCGCCCTCGTAGCCGCTGCGTTTTAAGTCGCGTAGAATTCGTTCGACTTCGACTATTCCTTCGCCCGGGAAGACATGCACTTTCTTTCCTTCGACTATGTTGGCATCCTTTATATGGATATAAGCGAGTTTATGTTTGACCTGCTGATAGAATTCCCAGGGGTTTTGAAATCCATAGGGAAGAGTGCCCCGGGTGTCTTGGGTGGCAATTGGATTGGCTGTATCAAAAACGATTTTCAAGTTGGGAGAAGGAACAGCATCCAACAATCGCAATGTATGTTCAAAGCTATGTCCGCCCCAATTGTCACAGTTTTCATGCAGAAGTGTAACACCTCCATCTTCGGCCATCGCTACCAAATGGAGCATTCTCTTTATGACTTCTTTTTCCACCGGATCATTGATATAAGGTTCGCTATTCCAGGGGCACTGAAAACTCATCACCCGAATAAAGGGCGTACCCAAACGATGCAGTCGAGGTATCGCTTGTTTTAATTCCTGATAGGAGTCTTCGGGAGATTTGAAAATGGATTTACTCCAATTTCCAATCGTACTACTCAATGAAGCCACTTTGAGGCCATTGGCTGTAATCTGTTCTACTAATTCGTCAAATTGGCTTTGTCCGAGCAGGCAGACATTGGCGCCATTGGCATTTCTTAAATCGATATATCGCCAGCCTAAAATTTTAGCTACATCGATTTGAGTTTTTAAATCTCCACCAGCTTCATCTGTAATACCAGTAATAAACATGTTTTAGTATTCCTTTTTAACTTTGACTGTTACTGTAATCCTTGCCTTTTCACTGATGAATCTGCAACACTCCAGCGTATCAGTTTCTTTTAAATTTTGACCCTGCTATTAATGTATCTAATTCTTTTGCAAAACTAGCACCATTCAGGGGCAAATCAATTTTGCTGCCTTTAAGCTGGGAGTATAACATGGCATTGGCTAATTCAACTTGACCAATGGCTTCTTGTGCCGGCGCAATCAGGGGGCTTCCATTGTTTATCGCATCGATAAAATTCTGAGTTAAGAGGTCATGTTGGGCATCCACCTTATTGCTGACAGGTAATTCACAATTCCAAACTTCGGGCTTGGCAAATAATTCTTTGCTGTTCTTTAAAAAGTCCTGGGCAGATGTAACATTGCGGTGGAATTGCAGCTTGCCATTTTCGAGTACCACTTTACCCATGTCTGCACTGATTTCCAAGCGATTCGTGCCAGGGGCTTCTCCCGTGCTCGCTATAAAAACCCCAGTGGCTCCATTGGGATACTCCAGATACGCTGTGACCTCATCTTCGACTTCGATATCGTGAAATTTTCCAAAGTGACAGAAAGCTTGCACGCTCTTAGGCTTACCAAAAAACCAAAGCAGCAAATCGAGATTATGCGGAACCTGATTAACCAATACACCGCCACCTTCACCACCCCAGGTAGCACGCCATCCACCTTGGTTGTAATAGGATTGGGTGCGATACCAGTCGGTTATAATCCAATTTATTCGGCGGATAGTACCCAGATGGCCTTCATCGATAAGTGCCTTCAGACGTTTATGCAGTGTAACAGTTCGCTGGTTCAGCATTACCGAAAAAATTTGCTTGGGATTGGTATGGGCCTTCAACATTCGTTCGGCTTCTGATTTTTGCACCGCCATCGGTTTTTCTACCAATACATGCAAGCCCTTTTCGAGGGCAGTAATAGTCAGGTCAGGATGTGAATAATGAGGCGTGGCGATTATAACAGCATCTACCAAAGCAGGGTCAAGTAAATCATTAGGCTGGTAAAGAGCTTTACAGGAGAGTTCTTTGGAAAGAGAATCCACTTTTTCTTTGGCGATATCGGCCACAGCAACCAGTTCCGCACCCTTGATAGTGTTTTTCAGCCGTCGGGCATGACCTGAACCCATAATTCCAACACCAATAACCCCGATTCGAACTGCAGCCATATAAAGAACCTCTTTTTTAAGACTTTCAACAAAAGGTAGCTGGTTTTTTACAACAAAATATGGGGATTGAGGACAATTTCATATAATATTTAGACATCATGGTCAATTCCCGCTATCGAGAATCCAGCTTTTTTCATGACTTCACGCAAGAGCCTTTTCAGCCTCCCTTGGCGGTTTTTAATGCGGGTTACTCGCTGTGGCGCCGAGGTAACAATTACAGTCTGAGGCATCGTAAGGTGACATCCATCAATTTGATAACTCATGGCACGGCGATTTTTAAGCAAGCCGGATTAGAATGGAAACTTTCCAAGGGAGATGCATTCATTTCCTATGCGGGGCAAAGTCAGAGCTTTGAAACAGGAGAAAGTGGAACATTACACAAACGCTTTGTGCTGTTTCAGGGGATTTTGCTGGATGCTTTTCTGGCTTCGGTCGGTTTGTCAGAAATATCGGTCGTTCATGTAGTCAATTATTCTTACTTGGAATCACTTTTTCGCAGCTGCAGCCGGTGTTTACAGAATAAAGAGAAACAGTTTGTTCAACAATTGCCCTTGCTGGCTTGTGCCATTCTTTTAGAATTGGGGCGTTGTGTACACCCCACATTTCCCGCTTCGCTGGAAAGGGCGATTGCTTATGTGAACAGACATTTGGGTGAAAATCCAAGCTTAGCCGAGATTGCCCATGACTCAGGCCTCAGCCCCCGCCAATGTACCCGCTTATTTTTGAAGCATACCGGTCAATCACCTATTCAATTTCTTTTAAAACAAAAGATGGCATGGGCAGAGAGTCAATTATTAGGTTCCCGGCTTAGTATTAAACAGATTTCACAAAACTTGGGATATCAAGAGCCTCTTTATTTTTCAGCACAATTTAAGCGTTTTATGGGGATTTCTCCCCGAAGCTATCGCCTTAAGGCAGCGCAGGGCTAGGTTCGTCTTCATTATTCTTAGAATATTTTAGCAATAGACGATGTAACCATTTTTGCAGACGGGTTAAGGTTTTTTTTCTCAAAGCCCTGATGGTTCGAAGAGATACAGTCCACCAGGGAAAATCCAGTCCCAAGCGAAGCAATGTATACAAAAGCCCAAGCAGCCGAAAAGATATCAGTGCTTTACCTGCGCCCTCCACTTTATTGCGGCCAAAGGCCCAAACCAAATGCTTAGGGGGGTAGGGGAGATAGAGATTGGCCAAGGGAGCAAGACTGCAAAATTTGGCCATGGTGATGGGATGGCGAAACTCCAAACGAAGGCGTTCCACTTCAATTCTTGGTTTTAATAGATGCCATATTCGCTTGAAGCTCCGCCAAGCATAAGCAATCAAGGATTTCCACACCTTTAGATCGGTCACTAATATCACCAAACTGCGCTTCCAACGCTCAGGACCAATATTCGAAAAAAAAGGAATTCTGATGAAACCCGCTTGATTCTCTAGTCCTAAAAGCTTGTCTAAGCGTGGATCCTCGTTCTGTGACTCTATTTTAGATTTGTGCGGGGAACTCTTCTTCGAATCGTCGTCAAAATCTTTTTCGTAATCTGAATCCGAATCCGACAGGATTTTTTTTGTATAACTCAGAAAGCAAATGCGGGTCTGCGTTTGCACGCGGCCCGGGTAGCTCACTTCAATAGCAAACTCGAAGCGAAGCAGAAAGGTAAGGAGGCAAAAAAGTAAGATTGCGGCAAGAACTAGACTGAATATCCAGAGTAACAATTGCCTGCTGCCTCCAAAGCCTATTTATCTGTTGTTGTCGCTGGGGATGATGGGGCCGTGCTTTTTACTTTGGCTTTTGGCACGCTTTTCATTTTGGCCCCACTATCAGGCTTGGCTTTCTCACCAGAAATCGCTGCTTGATTAGCCGCTTTTTCAGATTTAGCCTTCATGGAATCTGCCTTTTGGGGAGTACTGCTCTCGTTAGCTTTTTTTTCCAAAATCGCGATCAAGTCATCCATGCTTTTTGTCTCCAAAATTTTTCGGAATTGTTCTTTATAATTTCGCTGGGTGCTAAGATCATCGATGACTAAATCCCAGGCCTTCCACTGGCCACCCACCTTATGAAGTTTATAGGTCAAGATTGTCTTTGTCCCTTTTGCAAAGGCATTAGCTGTTACAGTCGCACTGTTACCCTCAACTTCAGGCTTGTCATACACTGTGGAATCAGACTCGTAGGCTTCTAATTTTTTCACTGAGGCATTTTCTACCATACCTTTGAAAGCCTTGGTAAATCTTTTTTGTTTATCGGGACTAAGAGCATCCCAGTCTTTTTTTCCTAAGGATTTTTTCGCTAGTTCTTCAAAATCAAAGATTCCATTAATCAAAACCTTAATTGTATCAATGGGGTAGCTTTTCTTGGCACGGCCCACTTTTAAAATTTTTTGTAATTGTTTGTCCTTACTAGAAATCAGGGTAACCGGGTCATGGGGCGTATCACCTGCATAAACGGATAGACTCAAGAAAAACAAACAAAACAGTAGCAGAAAATTTGGTTTCACAGTGCCTAGTTTAATATTACGGAATTTATTGATTTTTAACATAGCCAGCTCTTTTCTGTCGTTTCTCGATCTCTAAGGAGATAGTTTTACGTTACCAAGAAAGTCGTCTAGGGTCCATCCCACGCTCTGTATAACTTTAGCCCAAGCAATATTGTAATTCATCACTGCTTCGTAATAATTACGTCTCGCTTCGACTGCGGTTTTGTAAGGGTCAAGCATTCCTTTGGCCTTTGAAGGGTCTATGTCATAGTCCATAGCCGAAGATTTTAGCCACGATTCTGCCGCCCGAAGGGAAGTCTCGGCTTCATCGGCGTTTTTTGCCGCCTGCTCATATTCCCAATAGGCCTCATTGACATAAATTAAAATGCCCTGGCTTGCATAGGCGTCGGTGCGCTTTAGTTGGGAAAGCTCTATTCGGCTTCGCTTATAATTTTCATATCGATCCCAAAAATTCAATTTCAGTTTCAGCCCAATTCCTCCTACTCCTGTTAATTCATTCAGGGGATCTTGCGAAAAGGGGTCCTTTGATCCCACTTCACGGTCCTCTGACCAGGCTTTAGAGTATTTGAAATTTCCGAAAAGGAAGATGTCAGGGCCAATTTCTCCTTTGGCTACTTCCATTTGTTCCTGGCGAGCAATGAGTCCATTGCGTAGGCGTTTTAAATCGGGATGATTGTGCTGGGCGATTGCGTGCAAGGTATCCAGACTGGGCATTTGCTCGGTACGGCGGGCGAGAACGGAGTCTTCTAATTCAATGGGAAGTGTATCACTTCTGCCAAGATAAAAACGCAGACCCTGTGCGGCTCGTTTTAAGCCTACTTCTGCTTCCCCCAAGCCCTTGGTAAGTACATATTTTCCGGCCTTGATCTTGAACAGGTCATTTTGTGAGACACTAGGATCTTCTTCATCAATCAGTTTATCTAATTGTTTTTCGGCCTTATTCAGATCACGGTTAGCCTCCGAGAGGATTTTCTGCATTCGGAGGGCGAATTGGTATTGGTAGTAAATCTCCTGGGCTTCTTGTGAGATATTTATTTTCTCTTTCTGAAATTCAGCCTCTGTGACTTTTATTTCGTGGACACGGGCATTTTGGCCTGCTTTAAAACGATGGTAGTTTAGGGGCTGTACGGCATTGAGTTCTAGTCCGTAGAAAGGTCCCCATTTACGAAAATCAAAGTCTTGACCTTTTTCTAAAAAGACGATGGTATCGCCGGTTGTTAGGGAGGCACCATAGCTAGTATCGAAGCTGGATCTTAAACCGGGAGCGGGTCCCATGCCTAGCTGTAACTCGAACTTTGGAAGAATCACACTTTTGTTTAGGGCTTCCAGCTTTTGTTTCGCGAGGCTAAGACTCACCTCTTTTTCAGCTAAAATGGGATGTTCAATCAAAACCTCATGCTGAAACTGTTGACAATTTGCGATGGGCTTAGCAGGGCAGATTTTGCTTAAAATCAGGACCCAGACGATGAGTAGAGAAATGCTGGAGCTTGGAAGGGATATCAGACGCATGGATAATTTTCGAAATCTAAGGGAAAGATAGATTAAGTTTTTTAAATCTCCTGAAGCACATATGAAGTCACAAGATTCCGAAATACTGCCCGAACGCCTTTCTCCCCAATGGCTTACTGAGAATATGCCGAAGTTTGAGAAACAGGTCAAAGCCTCGAATTTAAATCTCGATTGTTCCCAATTACAGCACTTGGATTCCTTAGCCTTAGGCTGTATCAGTTCGCTGCATAAAACCGCTCAAAGCCACGGTCATCAGTTAAAGTTACAGGGCTTAAAGCGTGACTTGCAACCTGAACTGGCTAAAGTGGTTTCCGAAAAAGAAAACAAGACAATTGTAAATCCTTCCCTTTTCGAAGTGGCGGGTGAAGGTCTAGTCAAACTCTGGTCAGAGCTCCGTTCAGTGTTATTTTTGCTCTCTGAATCGATTTATTGGTCCACCTGGGGCCTTCGAAAAAGAAAGACCATTCTAAAGGGTGAAACAGTAAAACAAATGATTTTACTGGGAAGCAATGCTTTGCCGATTGTCGCACTCTTGTCCTTTTTAGTTGGACTGACGCTCGCCATCCAATCAGGCTTGCAATTGTCGCGTTTTGGCGCCTCCATCTATTTAGCCAGCGGCATCGGTATTAGTATGGTTACCGAGATCGGTCCCTTAATGACGGCAATTATTTTAGCGGGGCGATCGGGTGCATCCATCACCGCTGAAATATCCACCATGGTAGTTCAAGAGGAATTAGGAGCTTTGCATACTATGGCAATTAACCCGCTTCATTTTCTTGTTTTGCCTCGCTTCTGGGCAATGAGTATTACACTGCCCCTTTTAACAATTTGTGCCGCTGTGGCGGGAATTGTGGCCGGCTGGGCTGTAGGAGTCCTGATGTTTGATCTCTCGACAACTATTTTTTTTAAAACACTAATAGAAGCGGTCACTGTTGATTTAATCTATAAGTCAATTTTTAAATCTCTGATCTTTGCCTGGATTATTTCACTAATCGCGATTAGCAAAGGTTTGCAAGTGCGCGGAGGAGCCGATGCCGTGGGCCGGGCGACAACCTCCTGCGTTGTGTCTTGCATCTTCATCATTATTCTGGCCGATGCCGGATTTTCCTTTTTGTTTTACACATGAATCCATTGGTTGAAGTCAAGAACCTGAAGGCAGGCTATGGAAACAAGGTCATCCTTAAAGATGTATCTATGCTGGTTCAGCCCAAAGAAATTCGAGTGGTTCTCGGCGGGTCAGGTTGCGGAAAATCAACGTTGCTTAAAAACATTATTGGTTTGGAAATTCCTCAAGAGGGAGAAATCAATATTTTAGGACAAAGGGTGCGCTGGGGAGAAGAACAATTAGCATCAGAATTCATGCAAAAAATCGGAGTGCTTTTTCAAAACAGCGCTTTGTTAACATCATTGACGGTGGGTGAAAATGTGGGACTGCCCATTCGTATACATCATCCCCAATTACCCCAAAGTGTCATAGAGGAAATCGTGCTGTCAAAATTGGGCAGGGTTGGTTTGGCCCATGCCTTCGATTTGATGCCCAATGAACTTTCAGGCGGGATGAGAAAAAGGGCTGGCCTAGCCAGGGCCATCGCCACCGACCCTCAATTGCTCTTTTGTGATGAACCTTCTGCGGGCTTGGACCCCGTTAGTTCGCAGGCCTTGGATGAACTTTTAATGGAATTACGGGATTCTTTGTCTATATCAATCGTAATTGTGACCCATGAACTTGATTCCATTCGCACACTTTGCGACAGACTTACCTTTTTGTCTGGCGGCTATGTAGTTTTTGATGGAACGCTTCAGGAAGCTGAAGCACAGGGCCCCCAAGAAGTGCGCAATTTTCTTAGCCGCAAAGCGGAAGAAGATCAAAGCAAGGCCAGCAATGTTCAGTTTAACCTGGAGGACTAAGGATGCAGGCCACCAAGGCTGAAAAAACCAGATTAGGCATATTTATATTTGCATCCTTGGCTTTGCTTGCCATTGGATTGATTTCTATTGTCGGCATGCGACTCTTTGAAAAAAAAGTGAGTTACTTTGCGCGCTTTGAGGAATCAGTGGGTGGTTTGGAACCAGGATCTGCAGTAAAGCAAAATGGTGTAACAGTGGGCTCCGTTAGCCAGATTGGCACCGATCCTGAAGACGTCCGTCGTTCTCGAG
>JBBQAD010000035.1:0-12521 GCA_038315885.1 Fibrobacteria bacterium
GTGCGACCCAGGAAGTATTCGCGGAGGAGATTGATAAAGAAGTCGATGTAGTCAACCATCAGTATTACAAACAAGTTAATGAGGCAAAGGAAAAATTCCGAAAAGAAACCCATTGGACCTTGTTAGGAGAGACTAAAACCATCAGTGTACAAGATGTATTAGAATTTCTGACTTTATCGCAAGAGAAACTTTGGCAGTCCCATCGTGATACAGTGCATCCTACTGCTGGCATCCCCATCACCTATGTCACTCATCAAGCCACGAAATTCGATATCCGACAAGAATCTCACGACGTGGTCATCCGAAATCAAAAAGGCTATCCTCTAGTTGAAGTTCAAGCTTGGAAGCGACATTATTTTGCTCCCTTTTTGGAAGCTCCCATTTATCGCATGGCTTTAGGTAACCAGGAAGAAGCACAAAAACTGCGACAAGATATCCGAAAAAGTCCGCTCTTTGATCAAAAACTTGAGAGATACAAAATCTCGTCAGATTTGGATAAAGAGAGCCCCGAACAAGGCCGGACCGGCGGTTGGGGCAAAGCTTGGTTTGAGAACGAATCGGTTTTTAGCCATGTCGAATTCAAATTTCTACTGCAACTCTTGAAAAGCGGTTTATACGAAGAATTTTTTTCCGATATCCAACATAGTTTCCCCATCTTTTTAAATGCCAAGGTCTACGGCCGCAGTCCCTTGGAAAATGTTTCCTTTGTGGTCAGCTCTGCAGGCGATAGAGAAAGCTTTCATGGTCGGGGCTTACAACCCCGCTTGAGCGGAAGCAATGCCGAACTTGTGCATATGTTTCTTATCCTTTCCTTTGGAAAATCACCGTTTCGCTATGAAAGCGACAAGCTCAGTCTTGCATTCCAGCCCGTACTTCCCGAGTGGATGTTTACAGATTACGAGACTTCGCGCCAACGAATCGATCTATGGGGAAAATCCGAATCCATCAACCTTCCTGCCAACAGTTACACAGCCCTATTTCTGGGCAAAACGCTAGTGACCTATTTGAACCCGGAACGAAAAGCCACTTTCGGTAAAGATGCCGTGCAAGTGGTCAGTTACACACTGGTTGAACAAAATGGTTCAAGCAAGGAGCTGAAAGGACAAGCATTGAATTCAGATCTCGCAGTGGCAATTCGCAAGGGTCAGTACCGACAAATCTTTGTCTCCTTGGCCAGTCGGAAATAGGCGGGATTTGGTAGCCCGGCGGGAATTAAGCATTTTTGAGTAGAGGTAAGGCATGCACTTTCAAGATTTGATACTGAAGCTCCAGGACTATTGGAATAAACAGGGCTGTTTGCTCATCCAACCCTACGATATGGAAAAAGGCGCCGCTACCTTTAATCCAGCAACATTTTTGCGATCCCTAGGGCCAGAGCCCTTTAATGCAGCCTTTGCAGAACCCTGTCGCCGCCCAGCTGATGGACGCTATGGCGAAAATCCCATCCGAATGCAGCATTACTATCAATTCCAGGTGGTAATGAAGCCATCCCCTTTAAACATTCTTGATTTATATCTGGGCTCGCTACAGGTTATTGGAATCGATCCACTGAAACACGACATTCGTTTTGTACACGACGATTGGGAGTCCCCTACTCTGGGTGCCTGGGGCTTGGGATGGGAGGTTTGGCTAAATGGAATGGAGATCACCCAATTCACCTACTTCCAACAGGTAGGCGGAATCGAGTTGGCTCCTATAACTGGTGAAATAACCTATGGATTAGAACGGCTTTGTCTCTATCTGCAAGGGAAGAAAAACGTTTTTGAACTGAGTTACAATCAGCAATTTAGCTATGGAGATGTGTTTCACCAAAATGAAGTGCAATATTCGAAGCATAATTTTGAAATAGCCAATACCGAATTTTATCAAAATCTATTCGACCGTTGTGAGAGTGAATGTAAACGTATCTGTGAACTTCAGCTTCCGGCTCCGGCTTATGATTACTGTATCAAAGCGAGTCACGCCTTCAATCTTTTAGATGCTCGGGGCGCTATTTCCGTTAATGAACGACAGGGTTACATTCTTAGGGTGAGAACCTTGGCTCGCCTAGTGGCTGAAACCTGGCTCAAACATCGGGAAGAATTAAAGTACCCCCTGTTAAAAAATGCCCCAGTCTCAGGTGTAAAACCTTTTGGAAATGAAAAAATTCTGGCTGCTGCCAAAGCCTTTAACATTTCATCCATGGAAAGTGTAACTGCTCCCGTATTAATTGAGCTCGGTCTGGAAGAGATGCCTGCGCAGGTCTTTAAGCCTCTGCTCCAAGACTTGCCAAAATTGCTAGAGAAATATTTACAAAACTCTCGCTTGGAACCCGAAGATGTTAACATCTGGTTGAGCCCGCGTCGAATTGTTATCTCCATTGCATCAGTCAAATGCAAGCAAGCCGATCAAAGAATTGAGTTAAAGGGGCCTCCCGCGCGCATTGCCAAAGATGCCCAGGGGAATTGGACCAAAGCCGCCGAAGCCTTTGCCAAAAAAAGCGGTCTGGAACTATCCCAGTTACAGTTAAAATCAGTGGACGGCACCGACATCCTTTTTGCTGAAATAGATCAGAAGGGAATCACAGCAATCGAATTCTTTGCCAAACTAATTCCAAAATTTTTCGGTGATATACATTGGTATAAAACCATGCGCTGGGGCTCTGAAACAACCCCTTTTGTCCGACCTGTTCAGTGGTTAGTGGCCATGTTGGGCGATAGCATCATTCCCTGCGAATTTGCTGGGATACCCAGTGGCGATCTCAGCCGAGGACATCGCTTTTTATTTAACAAATCAATTAAGGTTACCGCTGAAAAAGAAGCATATTTGGCCTCCTTAAGCAAAGCCTTTTGCGTAGTTGATCATGTATCCAGAAAAGAAAAAATTCGGGAGCAATTGTTACTAACGGCAAAGAAAAATAATCTGCAGTGGCGCGAAGATCAGAACCTACTCGATCATGTCAATTTTCTGGTGGAATGGCCGGTACCGGTCTTGGGTAGTTTTCCAGAACACTTATTGGAGATTCCCGATGAAGTACTAGTTTCTGAAATGCGGGAGCATCAGAAATACTTCGCCCTCAATTCACTTGAGGGAAGTCTGTCCAATTTCTTTATAGCCATGAGCAATATGGTTTGTGAGGATATGAGCAATATCCGCAAGGGCAATGAGAATGTGTTACTCTCTCGCTTTGCCGATGCCGCCTTCTTTTTGAAGGAGGATAAGCAGAAAAAATTAATCGATAGGTTAGAAAAACTAAAATCGGTCACTTTTAGCGCCGAGTTGGGAGCAGAGGCCTCCCTTTGGCACAAGGTTCAACGCGTCACTAGGCTTTCAGATTACATAGCCGAGACCTTGGGCTTAAACGGAGAGCGGCGTGTGTTAGTGAAACAGATTGCCGAACTTTGTAAAACCGATTTGACTACTGCTATGGTAGGAGAATTTCCAGAATTACAAGGCTACATGGGCCAGTATTATGCCATGGGTGAAGGACTCAATCCTATCGTTGCCAAAGGAATTTCTGGACAGTATAAACCTCGCAACGCAGAGGACGGATTTCCTGAAAGCGAAGAAGCCGCCATTGTAGGTCTGGCCGATAGAATGGATTCTCTGGCTTCGATGTTCTCTATCGGAAAAGCTCCCACAGGTTCTGCCGACCCCTTTGCCTTACGCCGGGCCTGTTGGTCGGCAATTGCCTTGATTGTAAACAAGGGCTTTCGTTTAGACATCGCTGAGCTTATTGCGCAGAGTTTAAAACTTATTCCACCTGCCGCGGCTTCCAGTTCTCAAAAGGGAGAAAGCAAAGAGCTCGGAAAAAAACTATTAGACTTTTTTCAGGGCCGAGCTCAGCGTCTTTTTCAGGAAGCTGAACGTCCCGGTATTCCAGCCGGCTGTCGAGCGGATACAGTTGAGGCCGTTATGAAATCGTCGCAACCCTGGACTGATTTTTCTGACTTGGCTAAACGATTACAAGCGATGGAAGCCTTTCGCAGACAGAGCCAATTCGACAGTGTTACAGCGACCTTTAAAAGGGTATCCAATATCCTCAACGAACCAATCCAGGGAGAGGCCTCCTTAGAACTTTGTTCATTGGAGGCAGAACGCGACTTATATAAAGTTATTCAAACTGTGGAACAGAATATGGCAGGACATTTAAAGGTTCAGAACTATATCGCCGTCTTAAGTTTGTTGCCCGGCCTCCAAAAAAGTGTTACGCGCTTTTTTGAAGAAGTACGTGTAAACGATGAGGACGGAAAACTGAAACTCAATCGGCAACGGCTCTTGAACAAAGTGAGGCAGCTGGTTATTCAGGTTGCCGATTTTTCTGCGCTTTCAGAAACTTAAATTGAAAGGCCTAGAAACCCCGATTGGTCTTCTAAAGACTTGACGGGAGTCGGGTTGCCCACTTTTTTAAACAATAAATTGAAACACTATTTTTGTGATAGAGAAATAGATTCGAGTCGATATAGGAGATGAGGAACCGGAATTGAAAAATGGGTTTGGCTTACCAAACTATTTCATTAAGAATTTGCGGTACTGTCCTGAATTACTCTTTCATCAGCTCTTCTGCCCTTTTGGCTTCATTGCTGCCAGCGCAAGACTTCAAGAGTTTATTCCACTCTTCATTTCGCTTTAAGCGGTCTTGGCGCTTATCATAAATCAAACCCAGTTTAAACCGGGCTGAACAGGCCTTATTGCCCTTCGGAAATTCTTGTATACATCGTTGATACAATTCAATGGCCTGTTCTTCTTTGTTTTGTTTGAGAGAACTTTCAGCCATCCAATACAAGGCGTTATCTTTAAAGGCTCCGCCCTCATCTTTATCGAGCACGGTCTTAAAGCCTTGAAAGGCTAAGTCATAGCGTCCGGCGATATAATCTTCTCTCGCCTGATTGTATAGGCTCTCAATATCGAGTCCATCTACAACCCTCAACCCATTGGGGGCTAAATTCGCTCCCATTTTATCTTCTGTTGAATCGGATTCAGCTTGAGCAATGCCTGGGGATAATTTTGCCCCGTTAACCACGAACTTCTTCTGCTCAATTTTTGAAGTTTTTTCGTAAAGTTTACTCAAGCGATGCTGTGTTTCATCGAGCTCTGCATTTAGTCGGGAAATTTGACCTTGTAGGTCACTGAACATCGAAGTCAAGTCGGCTTTCATCTTGGAGGATGCACCGCCTTGACTGACGCTCAAATCATCAACAGCCTTGGATAAGGCCTGCACATCTTTTCGAAGCGCCTTGACTTCAGAATTAACTTCTCTGATTTCACGGGTTCTGAGCAGGGTGATTTTTGAACACCCGCTCAGTTCCAATAAAATCAAGGCTGCAAGGAGCAGACGGTTCATGCGACTATTTAGTACGAGGGAACGAATTCGTCTCTACGATTCTTAGACCACACATCGTCGCCTTCGCCGGTCATTGCTGCACGTTCTTCACCATAAGAAATGGTGCTTAAACGTCCCGCGGCAATGCCATAGCTTTCGAGGTAATCGCGTGCGGCTTTGGCACGGCGTTCACCTAAGGCAAAGTTATATTCGTCGGTTCCGCGATCATCGCAGTTGCCTTCAACCTTGATAGAAACCTCGTCGAACTCTTTCAATAAATCGCCGATCGCACTTAAAGTTGAACGACTATCCTGAGTCAAAGTTGATTGGTCCAAAGCGAAATAAACTGGCTTAACAACTTCGGCAATGCGCTGAGCAATGCGTTGACGGCGCAGTTCTGCCTCACTAGGTCCCGCGGGCACTGGTGGCGGTTCCGGCTCGCTAATCTCGGGAACCACGGGTTCCGGAGGTGGAGGAGGTGGGGGTTTCTTCGTACAGCCAGCTAGTATGATTCCGCCGATGGCGAGAACGAGCAGATGTTTACGCACCATTTTTTGCTCTCCTTTTTGTGAAATAATAGTAGAAAATCTGCATTGAATGTCAAAAGAGAAACCTTAGTCTCTTTTTTAATATCCTGACCAACGCGGCATACTGTTGCCACCAGAAAAACTGATTCTGCGTTGGTTGGTACCATTGGCATCCATTACCCATAGTTCTGCCTGCCCTTTTCGGGTAGATGTAAACACTAAATGCCTTCCATCGGGGCTCCAACTGGGGTTTTCATTGCTCCCTGAATTACCCGTGAGCTGTATAGGGTCAGCCCCATCTGGTCCAATAGTCATGATATCCATTAAGCCTCTGTCATTGATGCCGCAGAAAGCGATTCTATCTCCCTTAGGCGACCAGGCTGGAGATGTATTATAAGAACCTTCGTAGGTGAGGCGACGTAGATTAGAACCGTCTCTATCCATCACATATATCATTGGGCGACCGCTCCGGTCGGAGACAAAAACAATTTCATAGCCATTGGGAGACCAGGTCGGGCTCGTTTCAATGGAAGGAGAAAAGGTCAAGCGGATTGATTTTGCATTTTCATCCATACTACGGCGATAGATTTCAGTGTTACCTTCGACCGAGGTAGCATAGACTATCTCGCGGTCAATGGGATTGTAATGCACAGACGAATTCATTCCGGGACTTTTTAAATACAAACTGTTTTTGTCGGTCTCGATATCTGCTACATAAAAATTGGGATAGCCGCTTAAATAACTGGTATACAGAACCTTGTCTTTTCCTTCCAGCCAATTGGGCAGCACATTGATTGACTTGTTATTCGTAACCGGCCTGACATTAGCTCCATCGTAATCCATGGCATAAATTTGCTTATTGCCTGCTCGCTTGGTAACATATACAATTCGGGTTTGAGCTATTCCCTTTTCACCAAACAACTGATACACCATATCATCAGAAAATTTATGAGCAACATCACGATATTGGGATTTTTTGCTCTTGAAACTCTTTCCCAAGATTAAGTCTCCGCTCTCCAAATCAATCAATTCACATTCCAGACTAAATTGATCTCCGTCCAGATTGTATTTACCACGCAGATAGGCTAAGGCACCATTTCGTCGAAAATATCCCAGTGCGGCAGAATCGGCAGAAATCGCATCGAAAATTTTAAAGCGTCCACTAAAACTCAAGTCATAGCCGATGACTCTTTCAGGTGGAACTGGTAGTGACCGAGTTTCATCGCTTTGGGACTGAAATTCCAACATCCCAAGAACAACCATTTCTGCTGTCGACTGTTCGGATGTAATCACTACATCTTGCGCTACGGTTTGACCCGTAAGAGCCAAGAGAAATAGTAGACTCAGAATTATCTTAACGGGCTTTGTATACAAACTCATACCCAACTTGAAGTCGATCCTCAGGATAATTTTGCGGAATGGGTGGGACCTTACCCAAACGCTGAATCGTTCGCAATGCGAGCTCGTCTAAAAGTGCGTTGCCTGTCGGCACACTAATTTGAATCTCTTCGACGGAGCCGTCGCGATTTACTATAAAGCTAACCACGACTTTCGAGTCCTGCAAAATATCGATACCCGATGGGGGCTTCCACAGATTTTCAACCATTTGCTTCACACGTTTGGCCCAAAAGCTTAGGCGCGGGTCAGCCGGAATCTGCAATTCCTGGCTTGTCTCGATTTCCTGGGGAACTTCTGTAACTTGGGGCTCTTTAACAACTTCTTCCCGTACAACCTTCGGCTCAGGTTTAGGAAGAGTTTTTTCTATTGGCTTCGGAGTTAATTTGGGTGCTTCTGTAGTCTTGATTGGTTCTGGCTTTGCCACTGGTTCAGGTGGTTTTATTTTTGGTTGAATGGGCCGCAATCTTGGCTTCTCCAATGTAACCAATTCAAAGACGGGAATTTCGGCAGTTTTCTTGTGATTGACCATAACATACACAAGAATGCACAGACAAATGAATACATGAGCGGCAATGGAAAAAGTGAGTCCCCAGCCTAAGGGCGAGGCTCCCCGTTCTTCAAAGGGATTTCCGTTTTTCTGCATTATTTTCGTTTACGCCGAGCTGTTTGACCAGGGTCAGTTAAGAATCCCAGCCTTTTTCCACCCTGACGTTGCACCGCGGTGACCAGTTCCATTACAAAGCCATAGGGAATTGTTCTGTCGCAGTTGATAATAACTGCCGTTTCTTGTTCCCCGGTCCAAATTCGACGGAAATCCTGTTCAAAGGAAGACTGATTGGTCGGCTCATCGTTGATGATAATTTCCCGGTCTTTTGTAACAGTGACTTGAATTGACTTTTTTTCATCTAAAGATGCTGCCTGGGCTTGGGGCAAATCGACTTTGACTCCCTGGCTCATCAGGGGAGCCGTAATCATAAACACAATTAAAATTGCAAATACAACGTCAATCAAATTGGTGAGGCGAAGTTCGGGATCGAGCGAAAGCGATTCACGTCTTTTCACAAAGCTACTCCTGATTAAGCATGGGTAGAACGTTCGAGGGCGCTTAAATCCCCACGCCGAAACAGGCTGACCAGCTCAGAGCCAAAGTGATACATCAGTGCCTCTGATTTTTTATTCTGTGCCACGAAATAGTTATAAAACACCGAGGCCGGGATGGCCACCAGCAAGCCACCAATGGTCGTCACCAAGGCTTCCGCAATTCCAGGGGCAACCACTGTTATATTCGCTGATCCCATTTGTCCGATAGCAATAAAGGCGTTGGTAATGCCCCACACCGTTCCCAAAAGACCCAGTAAGGGACCTACAGCACTACAGATAGAGAGATAGGTTAAAAAACGATTGTTCTTCTCTTTCTCGATATCTACCGCACGTTCCACCGATTCCTCGACCAGTTGACTGCGTGACTCCAAGGAATCATAAGACACATAAGCCGAAAGTCCCTCAATCTCTTTTAGGGATGACTGGGTAATACGGGCAAGTGGATTTTCTGTTGAATCTTTGGACTGCTTGCGTAAATCGTGGAAGTTAACATTGCTGCCCATCTGACGATACCACTTCTGAAAGGAGGCTTTTAATTTTTGGTTGGAGAAAAATTTGATCACCACAACAGACCAGAGTATGATGGAAAGAATTAACAGTATAAACAGATTGATTTGGCTGGAAGCCCCTGATCGAGAAATGACCGTTAAGATTCCAATGTCTTTTAGCTCAAACATGAGACCCCGCTCCTTTTATCCTTAGCAATACTGACAAGGGATGAAGTGTATAAAATATAAAGTTAGCCAATGAGGGAAACTGAAAGGATTAAGAAGTCATTGAGAGAGATGTTTCAATTGGCACTCGATGAAAGTGAAATATTTAAGGTATCTGGTAAGTGATTTAAAATCACATGATTGGGGAGAATCTAAACCAAGCTGCGTTGGATGCGATCGACTCGGTCTCTCAGTAAATCGTCAGTTTCAAGCAGACTTTCCATCTTCTTCAAGCTATGAATGACTGTGGAATAATCCCGCCCGAAAGCTAGGCCAATTGTATGCAGGGAGTTATCGGTTAGTTTTCTGGCAAGATGCATGGCGACTTGCCTGGGCTCCGCTACATTTTTCTTGCGGGTCTGTGAAGTTAACAAGGTATTCGTAGTCGAAAATTCCCCAGCCACTGAATCGATTATACGATTAATGGTAATGGGTCTATCGACATTGCGAACTGTATCACCTAAAATCTGCTTGGCGATTTCAACTGAAATGGGAAGGTTGTAGAATGAAGCATAGGCGCTTAATTTGATCAGCGTCCCTTCGAGTTCGCGAACATTTGAAGTCACATGATTAGCCACATAGTATAACACTTCATCAGTCAAGAACGAATAGGCAGAGCCCTCGTTTTTTTTCTGCACAATTGCCAAGCGAGTCTCCATATTAGGAGGTTGTAGGTCAGCAATCAAGCCGGTGTCAAAGCGAGAAAGGAGCCGGGAATGCAGACCTTTGATGGCTGAAGGGGGTCTATCGGAAGTAATTACAATTTGCTTGTGCAGCGACTGTAATACGCTGAAAATATTGAAAAATTCATCTTGAGTACTGTGCTTACCGGCTAAAAACTGTATATCATCGATTAAGAGAACGTCGGCATCGTTATACACTTGGTAAAAGGTGCGCGAATCCTTGATTTTCTGCACATACTCAATGTATTCACGGGTAAACTCTTCGGAACTGCGGTATACAATTTTACGAACCGTCTCATTTTCTAAGCAGAAGTGAGCGATGGCTTGCAGCAAATGCGTTTTGCCCATTCCGGTTCCGCCGTAGATAACCAGAGGATTAAAGTTGTTCTTATGGGGAGCTTGGGCCACAGCCATACAGGCAGCATGGGCCAATTGATTGCAGTCTCCAATCACAAAGGAATTGAAGCTGTACTTATCATTCAAGGGAGTACTGACATCAACAACGACCTGACTGCGGGCCGAGACGTTATCGGAGGAATCAGAAGAATTGTTTACTTCAGATTCAGCCTCATACAATTCTAAAATAGCTGCTCCCGGAAGAGCCGTGAATTCAACTTCAATGCGCAAACCCAGAACCGCTGCCATCCCATCTTCAATGGGCTTTCGATAATGATGGGTAACATATTCCAGAACAAAATTATTGGGAAGACCCAAAACTACCTTGTCTGAAGAATAACTGATGGCCCTTATCGAAGAAAACCAGGTATTAAAAGCGGATTCGGGAATGCGATAACTCAAATATTCGAGGCATTGCGTCCAAAGTGATTCGGCTGCCATGCTTGTGTTGTTCGGTGTAACGAGAATGCTTTGTGTCATTACCTTCGCCATTAAAATGCGATGAGAAGATAAATTATCAGGTCGCAGTCGCCAGTGTTTTTTCAAATCAATTGCAGCAAAATTTCGCTTTGAAGTTTTCAATGTGAATGTTGATTCATTGGGGAAAAACCGGGTTGGGTTAATGAGTTGAAACTCAAATTACCAGCTACTTTTGAACATTTCATGGAAGGATGTTAATAGAATCTTGATAAACAAATTGTTTAGCGTTTTTTTAGGGCTTTGAAAATCTAGAGTTAAAGTCTGCCCTAAAAGTTAAAGAAGGCTATCAAGTTTTTTTCAGGTTCACCCGATTAGAAGAAAACGAAGTGAGGTTGTATGTCAGCACTTGCCCAAATTACCAACGATTCACCGGTTTCCCACTTAGTACAAGAGCCTTGGCTTCAGGACTTTGAAGAACAAACTCCCCGCGAAATACAAAATCCTAAGAACAACAAAAGCGATGCTTCGCCTCAATCCAAACTCGACTCCTATGCGGGACAAGGCTATTACTATAGCTCAGCCGAATTCGCCTATTCCTTTAAAAACCAGGATGGAGATCAGGTGCAAATCAGCGGCAAACTGGAAGTCGCTACCGCCTACGATTTCAAATTAAAGGGGAATTTCAATAAAGATCAAATTTCAAAATTTATGGATGACTTGCAAAAGTCGATTCTAGAAGGCCATCGCAAACTAATTGGCGCCATTATGGGTAAATCGGGCGATGCCTTGGCTGCCTGGAATCCCATCAATCCACAAGATTTAAC
This sequence comes from Fibrobacteria bacterium, assembly GCA_038315885.1. GTDB lineage: Bacteria > Fibrobacterota > Fibrobacteria > UBA11236 > JBBQAD01 > JBBQAD01. The sequence goes on from JBBQAD010000035.1 coordinate 11,365, forward strand.
AGAACTACAGAGTGCGGGAACTGATGAAAGCAGCAAGGATGCCGATGTTCCCGAATATTGGAACGCTGAAAATACCTCGGATCGCTTAGTTGCGTTTGCGACCTCCTTTTTTGGAATGGCGGGCATGGATGGGAATGCATATCATGATCGTATGGTCAGGGCGATTGAAGAAGGCTTTTCACAAGCCTGGGATATGCTGGGTAATTTGCCGGGACCCGTAGGCAATTTGATCAACCACACCCATGATTTAACCATGGATAAATTAGGCAAGTGGAAAGAAGAGCAATTGAGCAAGACACAAAATCTTCAGGCTTGATTCACTGGGCAGTAAAATTCCAGTTTTGGGCTTCTTGGGGAAATTTATTCCACTTATTCAATAAATTCTCGCAAATTTCCATTGTCTTTCCCTTTTTAATGGATTCTGATAGCCACCTGGGCTTAAAATAAAGCCAGAACCGACCTATCCCTTTTGATCGTCGAAAATCTAGAAGTCAGCCCGAGGTAAAAAATGAGCACAACTTTCAAAACGCAGCAAATGGAGCTTATCGTAAACACTAAAGCCAGTGTTGCACTGTTCGTAATCAAAGGAAAAATCGGCTGGGACTATGCCCGTCAACTTGATGGAGAAATTAACCGGGTAATTACCGAGGGTTACACTCGCATCGTACTAAATCTCGATGAAGTCAGCTTTTTATGCAGTGGCGGAATCGGCGCTTTAGTATATCACATGAATAGAGTACAGAAAAAAAACGGAGATATTTACATTGTCTCCAATTCCGACTACATCCAGTATCTTTTTGCCACAATCGGTTTCAATATGGTCTTTCGCGGAAAAATTTTTGAGACCTTCGAAAAGTTCAATGACACAGTGCTTTCATCTCGCGGATTAACCTTAAATCCCCAAGACAGCTTTTACACTAATCTTCTTCAAGCCAAGCGCGAGGACGCTACTGAATCAATGGAACAAAGTTTGGTGGAGAACGATTCCGCTTTAAGTTCAAATAATTGGGAAAAAAGAATCACCGGCTAGATTTACTGATTCCGATTTACAGCTTAGCATTTGTTTTACCTCCCCCTTCCTAGATCCTAGATTTAGGCTATGAGCACAAAGACTAAACTCAATTTTCCCCTCATTTTTACACCCGTTTTGCAAGAAA
>JBBQAD010000151.1:0-8145 GCA_038315885.1 Fibrobacteria bacterium
GCTCTGAAGTGGCAACTCCCACATTGACTGTGAAGGGTCGTGCTACTCCTGGTGCTGAAGTGCAAGTTTTTGAAGTGAAGACAAAGACCGATGCCACGGGAGCTTGGAGCGCAGTGATACAGAGTCCCAAGGAGGCGGGTCAATATAAGGTGGCAGTTAAAGCCAGTTTTGGCAGTCAAAATGTGGCGCAAGACGTCAGTATCGTACGAGTGTTACCCAAGGTGGCCATATCGGGTCGGGTTAATCCTTTACCTAGTTCGATAGATAAACCCGAAGTGAATCTATCCGGTGTTTGTAACGATGGTGCCATCATTAAAGTCGGGAGTTTTTCTGCTGTGGCTCGCGGTGGTGCTTGGCAGCTGAAGGTGACTTGGCCTGCTAATCAGGAAGGATTGATTTCCTTTCCGGTTTTCTGTTCCTTCAACAATGAAGAACAACAGATTGGTGAAGTCAGCACGGATTATCGAAAACCAATCATTCCTTTGGTTTTGAATTTGGCAACACCCACTTCTCTGAAGCAATCGGCAGCGGAACTTGAAGTGAGAGGAACGGTGACAGGCCAAAGCCCGAAGGTGGAAATCAATGGGTCAGGTGCTCTTGTAGTCGGAAATAATTTTAGTGGAAAAATTCGTTTCAGCGAACAGAATTGGGATTTGAAGGAAATTGTGGTGCGCGCTTATGACAACAATGGAGATCAGGTTAAAACGATTAGCCTCGATGTAAACAAAAAGAGCCGTATGATCAACACCAAAGCCCCGCGTTGGGTAGGAGAGCCCAGCTTGTCAACTGATAACATCCGATACAGTCTCTCCGACAACCAGGGAGATGAGGGCGTGGTAAAACACCTGGTGGATGGTGAGACAGTCGAAGAAAAAACCTGGCAGGGTAGTTTGGCTGGTCAACGTCTATTACTCAAATCAGGCAAGCATGACTACAAGCTGGAGGCCAAAGACTTGGCGGGAAACAGTGTCGTGTGGCAGCGTTTGGCAGTGGAATTCTATCCCCGAGCAGAATGGACCATTTCAATGATAGAGCCGCGCAGCAATGTTACCAAACGCATTCCTCCCGCACCTGGTCAGGCCGATTGGCAACCCAAAACCGATGTTCGTTTTCGCATCAATTCACTGCCCGATGATGATTATCACTACTTGAAACAGATAACGATTCGCAATGAAAGCAACGGATATTCGCAGGTTCTACGCGACCTTCAGATTGACGATGTAGAATTCTCCTTTGAAGTCCCGCTACAAAGGCAATCGACTAATACACTTCGCGTGGTCGTCGAACCCAAGACCGGACCTATTCGCGAAGAAGTACGCTTGTTTACGTTACGATGATTCCGAATTTGTAAAGCACTCTTCGCTTGCGAAGTTGAAGACAGAATATTCAGCTTCGCGGGTTGCTTTGGTTCTTTGCCAAGGCATATAATCTCCTTGTGAATAATCCCCTAAATTTTAGTCTGCTTAATCGCGCATTCGCCAGTTAGGGATAAGCAATGAGAGTGATACAGATGTCGACGCGACAACATACAATCTCCATACTTGCCTTGCTCTTCATAATTACCGCCTCTAGCCTTGCCCAATCCATTACCAGGCCCATTTCAGAGGCTAAGAAAAAGATTCTGGTTTTCAATCTCAATGTACCCGATGCCAATCAAAGTACCTCAGAAAAAGTGACGGTGTTATTAAGCGATGAAATGAAAAAACAGTCGGGGATTGTAGTTAGCTCTCTGACTGATTTGAAAGAAAAGCTTGTGGAATTGGGCTTAGAGAATCAGGCGCTTGAATGTAAAACATTGGAATGTGCAGTCGACATCGCTGGTCGCTTAGATTATTCATTCTCCTTATTTGGTGATTTAACTCGTTTAGGTGCAGGCTATGATCTTAATATTAGCCTTGCAGACAATCAAAGAAAAATTGTGGTACTCTCCCAGAGTGATAAATTTCGGCAAGGCAAGCGCGAAGCCCTGCGTTACTTGCCCAGCTGGGGTTCAAAAATCGCGCGTCTGGTGGCTCATCCCAACTTCCCGCAAGATTTTCGCGATCCCACACAAGCCGGGGAGGGGAAAGCTGAAGCAGGGAAATCGGGTAATACGGCACAGGGCTCACAGAGTAACAGTGGCGTCAGAGGCTGGTTGTCTGATACCTTTGATCCCAATACGGCCCATTTAAAGGGCACGCGAATCTCGGGAGTATGGAGAGACAGTTTACTACAGGCGCAGTCACCTTATATCGTAACCGATAATTTATTGATTCCCGCGGATGCAGATGTGGTGATTGAGCCGGGAGTCACCATTTATATCGGGGGTCATTATACCACTATTACAGTATCAGGTATGTTGCGTGCTCAGGGCAATCAGGCTCAGCCCATCTTGATTAAATCGGGCAAGGTCGAACCAGCAGCGTGGGACTGGGACCGCATCGTCTTTAAAGGGCCACGCCGAAGTCTATTGGAATATGTAACCATTGAAAATTCTAATAATGGAGTATATGTCAAGAATAGCAGCCTGACCTTATCTCATTGCACCCTGACCCATAATTCCCTGCGAGCCGCCTATGCTGAACAAGGCGACCTGGAAATTAAGGATTCTAAAATATTGGATCGACATTTGATTGCTGTTCAAGTCGGTCCCTTTGCCAATGTGCAAATTTCCCGCACTCGGATAACCGATAACCATAACGGCATATCAGTGATGGAGTATGGAACACTCAGTCTGCAACACTCCGTTATTGAGGCAAATGATCGCGGCCTTATTTTAGATGATAGCGTCAGCCTTTCACTTGAAAACACCAACATTCAACAAAACAGAATTGGTGTGCTAAGCCTATTTGACAGCCCAGAAAATCGAAAGCTTCGACGCAGCCAATTAATTGGTTTAAAGGGTAACAAAGTCAATTTGGAATTAGCCCCGCGGGAAAAATTCACCGAACTGATGCAAGCCCCGGCGGAAGTGAAAGAAGAACGAAGTTTGAAATTTGGTTCCAGCGCCACAACTCGTTCTAACCGTTTTGAGCCTGGGGTTAAATCTATTCGACCCGGGGGCAGTTCGGGCTCCGGCATCTATGGAAACAGTTCCATAGGGCTGGAGTATCACCTGCCGGAAACCGCTGAAAATACCACTGCCAGAGGCTACCCGGTGGGTGAAGATACAATTCCTGTGGGAGAGAAGTTTCCCCAGAAAAAAGTCATCGAGGGATTGTATACATTGGTGAGCGCCTATACCACTGTTGAAGACGGACCCTATGTAGTCGATGCCAATCTCGATCTTCGCCATGACGAATGGGGTGATTTTAAAATCGATGCCTTGACTTTGAAAACCCAGATGGGTGCACACCGTCTAGCCTTGGGAGATATCACTGAAAGCGGTTCAGAAATTTCTCTCTCCAGCAAAAGTCTTTTTGGTGCCCGCTATCAGGCTGAATTGCTGCCCGATAGGAGTGGCCGCGGCAAGTTTGGTTACAGTGCATCTTTTGGCGAATCGGTAAAACCCTTTGATGTGGGTGATCGGAATCCCGATGCATTTGGGGAGTATTATCAGCCAAATTCAGCCATCGCTCAAGAGTTGGTCGGTTTGGGTCGGGTCAGTTTTTATCCCAATAAAGATTGGAATTTGAATGTGAATTACATTCACAGCCAAGATTCCCGCAGCGGTCTGTTAAGACCATCTATACAGACCACCTCAGTAACATCAGAACCACCCCTGGTTTCAAATATGCTGGGCCTAGAGAGCCAGTGGACGCTTCTCGATGGGGCCTTAACTTTGAGTGCCGAATTAAATGTCGGTACTGTGGATTCGGTTAATTCGGCCTTCAATCGGGCTATTAAGGGCTGGGCGGCAGTCAATGGCCAGTCTGAAAATTCCGCCCTGGAACAAGTGTTACAGCCCACTGTTAGCAATGGATATCTGGATTCTAACCTGGCCGCGGCTTTTCCCATCACAGACGACTCTCTTCATCTGGATTCTGTCTTAGCAGGAAATAAAACCCAGGTCGAAGCAAATCTGAAAGCACTTCGCCTACAAATTCGTGATTCAATACTCCAAGAGGTCAATGCACTAGAACCGGGAATACAGGATTCTCTGGATGAATCCAAAACAATGGGCTTTCGCTTTGAAGATCAGGGCATGGCCTCTCGATTGGGTTTCAAGCTAGATGTAAACGGAATGGTGATTGATGGTGAAATGACTTATGTCGGTGCATACTATTTCACTGGCGGCAATCCCTTTCTCACCCGTGATCAGCGTCATTATCAATTATCAACCAGTCGCGATCTAAGCGAAAAGCTGAATATGAGCGCGGGCTATGATTTAATCTCAGAGCATGCTTCTTCAGAGGGTCAGTATTTGAATCTCTTTGGCTTTGGCGAGGGTACCGATCTGGGTTTTATTCCCGATGAAAATATTCAACTGGCTCGCGAGAGTGTTTCGGATAGACCAAAATTCACCAACAATTGGAATGTGAAGGGTAGATACAATCTATCCTCTCTTATTGAATTGAATTTTGACTATGGTCTCACTTACAAACTGGAAGTCAAGAACAAGGCTCTCAAAAAAGACACATCAGTCTATGTCGATGGGGTTTTTGCTCCCAGGGGCGGCAATACCACCAACTCGGTTGTCTATGATAACCGTTCTTATCAGATTGACTCAGCCGCTTATGCATCACTGCAAAGTTTGGATACCTTGGCACGTATTCAGGATGATAACGATCTGACCAATAAATTCGGACTAAAGGCGAAACTTCGCTTTTCCAAATTGGGCTATTTTGAAATGGGCGGCAAATGGAGTCTTATCAACAATCAACTCAGTTTCCGACATAGCCAGGTGCTCGACATTTTAAATTTAAGCGACAGCACCTTAGAAAATTTGGGTTACTTTCCCGATGGTGATGATCAATTTCAGCAGGATTATTCTCTTGCCCTGCAGCTTAACTGGAAGGAAATTCAAAATAAAATTGAATACAAATTCGGCTGGAAAGACCGGGTCTCTCGTGACCAAAACAGCTTTGAATGGAGTGTTAGTGATCAAGTCAAACTCGAGATCATTCCTCGCAAATTTAGAATGGGATTAAATTTTCGCTTGCGCAAAAAGCTGCAAAGCGAAGATGCTAAAAAGTACTACTACGAGGATTCCGCAGGCCAGGTGTTTTCGTATTACGATCAAAACGGCAAGGCCAGCACGCTTAATGACGCTACAACCAAAGAAATTGAATTGGGTCAGCCAGATTCGCTCTCGGGAGAAATCCATTCGAGAAGCATCCGAAAAGAGCTTCACGAGACCGATTATAATATCGAAGTCACCGCTCGCTACAACTTGAATTCAAAATTCTATCTCGAAGGCTTTATTCGTAAAGAATGGTATTTGCGGCCAGATCAGCTAGAGCAGGAGTATTACGATTTGGCCACCCAAGTGAAGCTATTCTACTCGTTCTAAGCGGCTTCGCAATCTTAAACGCTTTCTAATCTATCTATATTCCTCGGCATGAGTTCGAGGCTTGCCCAATTGGAAGAAAAACTCGCTCAGCCCTTGAGTGCTGAACTTTCATCTCGCCGCTTAAATTTTGAAGAGGGAGTGTATCTCTATACAGAGGCTCCCACTGATTGGTTAAAAATCCAAGCCAACAAACAACGGGAAATGCGTCACGGCCAAAAAAGCTTTTACAATCGCAACATCCACTTTGAACCAACCAATAAATGTGTATATGCATGCAAGTTTTGCGCCTTTTACCGCAAACCCACTGCAAACGAAGCGGATGGCGCTTGGGATTACAGTTTTGAAAATCTAGCTGAAACTTTGTCTCGCTATCCACAAAATCAACTGACCGAAATTCATATCACCGGCGGAGTTCACCCCGAGCGCGGAGTAGAATATGGCGAAAAGCTGTGTCGCTTTATAAAAGAGCTTAGGCCCCATATTCACATCAAAGCATTTACCGCAGTCGAGATTTCCTTCTTTGCCCGCAAAAGCGGCTGTTCTATTTCTGAGGCGCTTGCAAGACTGCGCGATGCAGGCCTGGGTTCATTACCCGGAGGCGGTGCAGAAATTTTCGATCCTGAAATTCGCCGAAAAATTGCGGGTGCCAAAGCTCCCGCCCATCAATGGTTAGAAGTGCATGAATGTGCACATCACTTGGGAATTGCTTCGAATGCCACCATTCTGTATGGACATATAGAGCAGTACTCTCATCGGGTCTCACATATGTTACAGTTGCGAGAATTGCAGGATAAAACTAGTGGCTTTAACGCTTTTATACCTCTGCGCTATCGAAATGAAAATAATGCACTTAGCGGTTTTCCCGAGGCGAGCCCTGAAGAGGATTTACGGAACTATGCCATATCTCGACTCTTACTCGATAATATTCCTCATTTAAAAGCCTATTGGGTCATGCTGGGCCTTGAGCTTGCGGCAGAATCGATGGATTACGGCGTCGATGATTTAGATGGAACAGTCGATGATAGTACCAAAATTTATTCTATGGCGGGGGGAATAGAACACCCGGGCTTAAATTCTGCGGGTTTGGAACAATTGATTCGCAAAAGAAACCGGGAACCGATTGAAAGGGATTCTCTATATCAACCGATTCTGTCCAATGTTAAGCTATTGCCTAACTAGTTATCGGCAAACTAGTGTTTAACCTCAGCGATAATCGATAGAGTTTTCTTTACCTGAGCTTCAATTGTTTCAAGCGCTTTTGCATCTAAGGCTCCAGAGGGAATCAATTTAGATCCCATACCTAAACAAGCAGCACCCGCCTTAAGCCAGCTACTGATACTCTCTATTGTGGAATCGACTCCACCTGTTGGCATCAAACGTGACCAGGGCATCGGTCCTAAAACCGATTTGATAAACTCAGGCCCTCCCACGCTGCTGCCGGGAAAAACTTTACAGATCTCCACGCCAAATTCTTCCGCTTGCGAAATCTCAGTTACCGATCCACAGCCAGGGAGATATGGGATTTTTCGGCGATTACAGAGTTTGGCTACATCGGCGTTAAAGGCGGGGCTGACCACAAAATTCGCACCTAAATTAATATACTGTGCTGCTGTACCAGCTTCGATAATCGAACCCACTCCCAGTACTGTCTTCCGCTTTTTCCCTTGAGTCTTCACCAATTCTGCAAAGACATCTTGGGCAAAATCAGCGCGATGGGTAAACTCAATCACCTCGGCCCCTCCGCGTTCGCAAGCTTCGACAATGGAAATTGCACTTTTGCTATCGGCTTGATAAAAAACGGGAATCATGCGAATAGAGAGCATTTTCTGATACACTTCGAGCCGGGAATAGAGCGCCATACTTTTTCCTTCTGCTTCCTACTTTTATCGAAACCAATTTGAGTGAAGACCCAAATCTAGGTAATCCCGCAGGCCTGTTGGGATTCAATTGTAATGTTTCCTTTTGAGCTTAAACTCAATAATGGAGCCTTAAAAGGAGCATAAGATCGCTATTCCAATCGTTTTTCATTTGTTTTACTTTGAGAATTTGTTAAAATCGAGCGGGTAATAAATCCAATGAGCTCTTTTCTTCGTAAACAAATACAGTGGTTAGTCTCTGTCTGGGTTGTACATATCGTCCTGCGGATATTTCTGCTTTTTCGCATGGATGCCTATGGCTCTCCCTTTGTGGGAAAACCAGACTGGTATATATTTCATGCCATCTGCATTGATTACATGTGGATTTTTGGGTGGTCGCTACCGTTTTTAATCGGTGCTTTATTAGCCGATAAACTAAGAATTGCCTGGTTGGGACGCTGCTTATTCCCTCTTCTGATTGCCCTACATTCTGTTCTGCTTTTATGCACAGTCGTAGATCAGGAAACCATGCGCTTTCTGGGTCAGCATTTTTCCACTTCGCTTTGGAACACTTATCACAGCAATGAATCGCTGTTACAGCTTTTAGGCTTCATAGAAGCCGATATGTCCTGGACTTTTTTACCCTATATCCTGTTTCTGTTCTGCATACCTCTGGCTATCATTATTTACAGGCTGCAAAATAAAACCGGCATTCAAAAATGGTGTCACCTACGTTGGAAGCTGTGCTCTGCATTAGTTTTGGGATTCTATGGACTTAGCTATCTCTTTGTATACCATATTTGGGGTGGGGGATTTCGACTACAAAAATTGCGACCCGTTGTATCTCTGATTTTGAAG
>JBBQAD010000195.1:0-6775 GCA_038315885.1 Fibrobacteria bacterium
GTATGGGAATTACGGGCAACCTGATGCCCGTAGGAGTAGCGCTGGGAACTACTCTTTCAAATCGAAGACATCATTAATGAACCGGAATCATTTTGACCCATTGGTGATTGAAGTTTGAAACTCGAAGGAAATAGTTCTGACCTGATAAAAAGTTTCCCTGGCCTAAGTTTCCATTTTCTGAACTAAAAGTGTTCTCTCCTGCCCTGGGCCTGAACTTGTGTATTACTTTTCCCTTGATATCCAAAATCTCTAACTGTAACCCTTCTCGTTCTGATTCAGGAAATCGGCTCCAGTCAATCGTGATCACAGAACCGGTTCTTAACACCGTCAGCCAAGCCTCAGGTAATAGGAGCTTGTTTGCAAGTGATGTTGGCAGCTCAAACTCGGTCTCACTGGATTTTAGTGGGTTAAGTCTAGCAGTAGAGGACTTTGGATCAATAAAAATATCACCTTGCGCCAGTAGGGGAATACCTGAGCTAGTATATAACTTCTTATCTACTTCAGAAAGTCTGTCACTCTCAAGAGCCAATAAAGAGTAATTGTCGTCCACAAAACCCAACAGAGGTCCGAAACCTTGAGTAACATCCAAATTATTAGATACCAGAAAACTGCCCCCAAACCAAGTTTGCGCCAGGCCAGTTGCATCGGCTTCTAGTATTGGTTTCAATTTTTCGTTGTAGGTGGCAATTACAGAATCCCCACGGTTGGCTGACCAGGTAATTGAATTTGACCAGGTTCCTTTGCCACTGTGAAGCCTTAAATCGACCCAGGCCTGGTTCCATATTTGTTCTTGTTTTGAGTCAACAACTTTAACTTTGGTTATATGATCACCTGCTTGTGCACTAATGCTAATATCAACAGGTTTTTCGAAAGGAATCTCAAAACCGATGTCTACAGTGCGAGTAATCGCTGGTTTCTGCATTTGGATCATTTTGCCGATCTGAACTCCCGGCCAAAAGTGCTTTGCGTTTTTAATACCTAAAAGATGAATATCATTGGTTGCAAGTGTTGGCCATTTGGATTCGTCGCTTAACAGCCACGCTTTTCCACTGGTCACCACAATTAAATATCGAGTTCTACTTGTATCACTTGAAAAAATGGTGCGCGCTGTCTTAAGATGTTGATTAAATCGACTTAATCCCATGGTACGTAATGAATCAATCTGCTTTTCACTTGGACTGTTTTGCCAATAATTAAGCTCACGGCTTATGGCTCCTTGAAAGCCAATTTCAAAGGCATCCAACATCTGCTCCATACCTGGAGTTTCGGGAACGCCCAATCCATAGCTGCTTAAATTTCCTGTGCCGGGGTCGAGTAGAATACCTCCTCGATGTAAGGATGGATTCAGCTGTTGTAACAAACTTCCAATTCCTGTTTTGATTTCTTCCAGTCTATCCTGATTTTCCAAAAGTCCAGGACTGGGGTTCCAATACCACAAGACTAAAAAATCACATTTTTTACCAATCTTGATGAGTATGCTGTCTGGAATCGAACTTTGAATTCCCAACAGATCGCCTTGTACATCAAGATGATTAAAACTGGTATGAATACTTCGGCTACCGCCCTTCTCTAATGTCAACAAAGAAAATTCACTTTTTACAATGGTAGGCAAGTATCGAATTTTCCGGTTTTCTGTGTTTAATATTTCACTTCTTCCTAGATTAGGGTTTTCTTGAACCAAGGAAATATTTTCAACTCCTATCCCCTGTAACTCAAAACTTTCTTTCGGTAAATTTCTATAGGGGAGTTCTGCATAGTATTGTCCCTTTTCCAATCGGACAGGAACAGTGTAACGGTAGCGAATTTTTCGGATTTGATTTATATTAAAGGGATAAACGGCAAACTCATAAGTATTTTCTCCGGTTTTCTCAAGTAAAATGGGGTCTCTTGGTGTGGTCTCTAAATTTCTTTCCACTACCTGTTCATATTTTTCACGGGCTTCTGAACTCGATCGCAGCTTGGCTTTGAGTATATCATTCCCATTCCAAATTAAAGCACCAGTTATTACCGCATCTTTGGGGAGATTTAGAGTGCCCACCATTTCAATTGTACTGTTTTGATCTTCTGATAAATTATTCCAGAAGTTACCTGGTCGAATTTTTTGTTCAACTGTAACATCAAGATGCGTCGGATAGATAGTAGCTTTAATATTTTCATCAACAATTTCGCCATCGCTTTCCATGCTCCAGCCTCTTGTCACCTGGCTTCGCCAATAAGTTTGAGCAAATGATAACTGACAAGCCAAGCTAAGACCGACAACAAATGTGTACACACTACTTTTTTTCATAAAAATTCCTCCTGAGGCTTCCATCGCAATAGTCAAGCCGGAATTTTCTGAAATGATTATTTGGGAGACTATACTGTTTTTCGAACAGTAAGCGGCTATATCAGTATTTATCAATCAATGCTGTCCCATTTTTGGGATAATCGTTTGCAGGCCTGGGACTTGCAGTCTGTCTTAAGTTTTCTTGCCAGATAAAATTGCTTCAAGCGCCTTTATCTCCTGACTCCCATCATCACGGTCGATTGCTACCTTAATCAGCATTTCACGGTTAAAATGGGGGCAAAATGACACCGTCACAGTCAAATAACGCAGCGATTAACCAATGGCTAGTTCAAAACAAAATCTGCATCATCGACAACCCCGCCATTTCACCGGACCTGACCTTGGATTGGCCCCAACTTCAAGTAGAGATTCAAGCTGAGCTAGGTACCCTTCAGGGGATCAACGATTCGCCCCTTCAAACAGCTGACGAGCTGAAGCATGTCACCCTTTTTCCAAAATCGGAATTTTCGGTGAATGGTATTCGCTTTTGGCTACTTGAAAGCAGAAAAACGGGAGATGCAGCCTTCCTCATTTCCGGAGCAGGCGAATTGCCATTAGAAGGAATTGTTACACTAGGAAGCCTTAGAGTTACACCGCTTTGGTGGGAAAATCTAATTTCCTTAAAAAACTTTGTTCTGGAATCCGATCCCGCTTCCACTATCTTCCCTAAAGCAGCAGGCTCATTGTCTCACTCTAGTTTGGGTATTGGTGCTCGTTTTACCACTCAGCATTGGCCGGGAGTCGCCTGGGCAATGAAAAATTTAAATGTCTCTCTTACTGCCAACCAAAACTCAATTCCTCGAGAATTAGTATACGATGTCGATGCCATGCTAGAAGGCAGCCTCTCCCAAGTTCCCTTTCCCTTTATCGGCGGTTCCGTGCCTGAAGGCCATCAGGGTCAATCGGTTCAGGGCATGACCCATGCTTCAATACTAAGCTATATGAAGATGGGCTTTCATCGCAATGGGATAGCCTGGGGCTTTAATGCAGATCACCAACCCATCGGCGGCCGCTATGATGCAATCGAGAAACAATTAGTCAGTGGCAGCGTATTTGCGAGTTACATCACCTACGATTTGAGCCCTGAGCTCAGTTTGAGCCAGCCGATTGCTGATGAAACAGTTCTTGAGGCTGAATTCGAAAAACTGGTAGATGCCAACACCTTTCAGCGCATCTTAAGTCACTTGGAGCAATTGGATATTCCTATCGATTTAAAAAATGCCAAGCGACTGGTCACTTATATCACCCCTTCAATGGAAAAAATGCGCAAGCGCGATACACTATACACCTTGGTGCGCAAAGAAACCTTTAGCACAGAAGGAGGTCGTGCTTTTTTTAAAGAATTGTCAATTGATGAGCTACCAGGTGAAACAACTACAGATACACTGGCGATTTGCCTGGCCATGGCGGAAGCCATGCAAGTCAAATTCAACTTTGTCGCTCCTAATATAGGATTCCAAAAAAACTTTCCCTATCCCGACAATGCCGAACTCAAAATTAAAGTCAATCGACTTTATTCCATCGCTAAAAAATTTGGGGTATCGATTGGTTTCCATTCTGGTAGTGGCAAGTCTGCTCAGAATTACAGAGTAATCGGAGAAACCACAGGCGGAAACCTGGAGATTAAAACCTCCGGTCGTTATACATACGAAATGGGAGTTGCGCTTTCGCATTCGAAAAATGCTGATGACCAACGTTTATGGCGCGACTGGTATCACTTTACCCGTGAACTCGCTCTCGCAGGCGCTTTTTCTGAAAATGCAACTCAGCGCCGCTTTGCCCGAGACTTTATTGAAAAAACCTTTGAACACGAAAACAAAGCAAAGACTGGAATTTTCGATTCGAGTGAGTCATTACATAAAGCGCTACATAGTCTTGCACCTTCTCCTGATCATATGTTCTGGTTTGAATACAACTTTTTGTATGTACTGGCAGCAGAGGGAAGTTCACTTAAATTAGGTGACCACAGTCCTCTCGGTTATGCCCAACGTCGTCGATTTTATACCATCAGTGAAGAAGGCAAGCTGAACTATGCCCGTTGTGTCGCCCGTTACATTTTATTCTTGGCTGAAACAACTGGCCTGGCTAGTACAGAACAAGTTGCCGACGCCAAAGAAAAGCTGGAAGGCTATTTAAATTTTGCGGAGTTGGTTGAGGATGCAGGGTAACTTCTTAGTAGCGGCTGATTGCAAGGTTTAGCTAGTGTTTCTTTGCGATTGCAAAGTTTTTTTCTACTGAAGACTCATCTGGTAATTGGTATCTGGCTTGGATAACTGAAAAGGTGTTCTATTGAAAAGTTTGTTTTCTTTTGACATCGGTAAATTATCACTTGAAAACTTGCGGGCATTCTTCTTTTCATTCGCTGCATTTTCTTTTTCAATCACCAATGGCGAAATTTTTGGTGCAATTATTTTAAGAATTTGAACGGGCAGTGAACTAGTAAAGCCATAGTTCTCAGCATCTTGGCCCATTACATAGGCAGTAAGAGTGCCAAAGAACCGTGTGCCTAAGACAAATACAAAGGTAGCTGAACGGCTAATCGCTTTTGCTTCTGTAACAGTCCCATCGGCTGCCACCAATTTTTTCTTATGATCTCCAGTCCCGGTTTTACCTCCCAGCTCCAAAAATCCTCCTTTCCCATCTGGGAACGAATGAAATGCTCGACGAGCTGTTCCCTGATTAACGACATCGAGCAAACATTCTCGAGCTACTTTCGCCACTGCCGGGTGCAATACCTGTACCACTTTAACCGGAGCTGGGGTTAAAAGTGTTTCATAAGGAGTGTTACGGGCAAATCGAATGGAATTCACTCGACACATTGGAACCCTTTTTCCTTCATTTTGCAGAATTCCGACTAGTTCAGCTAGGGCGAAGGGTTTATCAGCCGAAGCTCCCAAGGCTGTTGCCAAAGAAGGCACAAGTGATTCGAAAGGATAGCCTAGGTTTTTCCAGCTGTGATGTAACTCTTGAAATGCCTCGGCTTCCATCATGCTGAAAACTCTGCCCTCAATTTTTGTTTTTCTTTTTTTGGATGTGATCAACCAACTGTAAGCATCTTCTATTATCGGCAAGGCCCCTGAACGAAGACTATCCCAATTTGGCGGATTTTTTGCAATCACCTCCGCTGCCACCCAGAGTTCTAGCGGATGTACGCCAGCCAAATATCCCTTATCATTCCAAGAAAAAGAACTATTCCGAAATTGTCTAATCATTTTTGAAACAATTTTTTCTCCTTGTATAGATTCACCTTGCGCACTATCCTTCTCTGCACCTCTTTTAGCCACAAAACTATGCACCTCTGAAGAATCGGCATTTGGATGCACGCTTAAATAGGCGATAGCCAATTTTTTAGGAGTCGGTCGGAGACTTTCCAGCAAGACCGCATGTACACCCTCTATGGATTTCTGTCGATATTTTTTCCAGAACCGGTAAAGAATTAACATTCCTTCCTGTTCGGCGAAACGCCTTAGATAAACCTGTCTCAATGAATCACCACCAGCTGATCGTAGTGCCGTGATACCTGGCAAGCGCTCCATTTTGTAACTGATTACATCACGCATCAATCTGATGTAAGGCAGGTTTATCGATTGACGTAAAGCCTCCAATACGCTGTAGTTTCCTCCATTGGTCTTTGCATCAAAATTATGGAATATGTGCTGTCCACCGCCTGTGAAAAAATGCTGAAAGGGATTCCCGGAATAAGTCCGGTCCAGTGCAGCTCTTAAAAAATCTTCTCTCGATGCCTCTTCTTTTGAACTAAGATATTCATTTGCCCAACGAGTAATGGGATCACCTAAATCAGTGATAGTATCAAGTACTATTTTTAAGCTGTCTTTTTTTTTGTAATCATAAAGTTCATTGATGATTTCTAAATAACTGATAAGAGTTCTTAATTTTGCAGTAGAACCCAGATCCAGCTTAACCCCTTCATTAATATCAAGAGGTTGATTGAAGTTATCGGTTTGGATTCTTAACATATTACCTTCATCAGTAGATTCAAAGAGCGCAAAGCTGTAAACCACGTGAGAAGGATCGCCCTTTTGTAACAATCGGAAAGCATTCAACTCAAGGCTATCAACAGTTTTTTTGTCATGGAGACTCTGTAACAGATTGCCCACCTTCATTTCGCTTTCGGGATGAAGAGTTGTGAACACTTCGGCATCTAAGCGATCCAGCGCATACAGGTTCGAGGTTCCAAATAATTGCAATAATCGATTGCGCAGGGCTGACACGGCCTTCCGACTGGCAAAGGGAAAACGATATTCCAGAGTTCCTGCTTTGCGAATTTGCAATTTTATCTGTATTGCTGTATCGACAAAGTCGGAATTCAACTTACCCTGTTGCGATAAGGCCCGCAGGTGACGGTTGGTCAATGATTCCAGGTTATTTTGTTTTGATAGCAAATAATCACTTGGTCTTCTATGCCAATCTTTTCTAAAGTTCAAGCGG
>JBBQAD010000003.1:0-19766 GCA_038315885.1 Fibrobacteria bacterium
TTAATACTCAGCTTTTTTTTAGATGTACCCGTAAAACCCTATGATATCCAAACCAAATACTCACGACCGCGAGGCAAGGGAATGGCCCAAGCTGGGATGGAAGCTTTAAGACAAACCACCTTTAATCCGGCTAAAAAAGGCGGGAGCAATGTTCCATTTTGCGGATTGGAGCAGCCCTTTGAAATCAAGTTCAGCGATTAGACCAATGTATCAATCAATTCTTTTTCAAAAATTAGCGAGAGCCCAGTGTCGTGTTTCCAAAAGGGAATTCGTTTTTCATAACAAGACCTCAACTTACTATTCTATATCTGTTATTAAATCTCTTTTATTAGTGTATCTCCTCTTGAGTTTACATTCTCTTACTGGGGCAGCCGAGCCAAGCGTCAATCCTAACTTAAATTCTAGTGCAGGCATCATTAGCGCTTCTACATTAGTTGACCGAGGCAATGAGTTATACTCTAGCACCGATTACCGCAAAGCAATCTTGATGTATGAAAAGGCCCTCGAACGCCAGGCAGACCCGGTAATTGTCAATTTTAATATTGGTAATTGTTATTATCGATTAAATGAATACGGCAAAGCGGCGGCGGCCTTCAAAAAAGTATCTCGTTACTCCAATGGGAATTATACCCCTGCACTGGTCAATTTGGCTTCAGTAGAACTTAGAATGGAACAATACGGAGAGGCCATTGCGACCTATCGACGTGCCTTGAAAAATGAACCTGATAATTTGGGCTCTTGGTTGTATCTCGCTGATGCTTACACTCGGGTACGAGATTTTGTAGGTGCCCAACAAGCTCTGGAAAAAGCACGGGCTTTGGAACCCGATGACATAGGCATCATCTATCAGCTGGCTGAAACGCATGTAGCCCTAAAAGATTATGAAATTGCCATTGAACTCATTCGCAATGCCTATGCGCGCAACCCCGATGAAATCGATTTCATCTTTTACATTGGCGATTTATATCGACAATTACACGATTATGAAGCAGCGGCAGCGGCCTACCGAGAAGGGCTTTCCAGACGACCGAATGATGTCGATGCGATTTACAAATTAGCCGATGCCTTGGTGGAAGCAAAAAAACCATATCTCGCAATGGATGTGTTACAGCAAGCCATTGCGGTCAAACCTGACTATACCGATGCTTCTATCTTTTTAGGAAACCTGGCCTTTGATTCTAAATGGTGGGACAGAGCCGAGAATGCTTATTTGGATGCCTTAAAAAAGGGCAATAAGGAAGGCTTGGAGGGCCTTCGCAATCTAGCCTATGAATATCATATGCAGGGACAAACGGATACTGCGATACGTCTTTTGCAGAAGGCAAAAGAATTAAGACCGAATGACAAGAATATTACAGAAGAAATTGAAGCTTATAAGGCTCAGCTAAGTGAAAAGAAAGGGTAGTTACTGTTTCGCATCTGGTATTAGTGCTGATGGATCTTTTGAGAGCCGTTATTAGGATCGCTGTTACCGTCTTCTCCTTCATTCAATCGTGGTTCGGGAAATTGGTCATACGAGGGATTCGACTCAGCCTTTAAATTAGATTTCAATTTCCAACAGTCTAGCATTTCATACCCCATATAGGGATTTCTAATTGGTCCATCGCCTTGAATCCAATCAGCCCCCTTGTTTCTGTTTGCCATTGGGCAGTGATACAGATTAGCTGCTTGTGAACCATGATAGCCGACCGTTTTCATGGCAGTGCTCAGCAACTGGCTTAAATCCGAAAAAACCAAACGCAAACTATTTAAATTCTTGGCCTGATTTGCTTTTTTTAAAATGGAAATCAATTCTTTGGTTTCGACTCCAGCGCAGAGTTGCAAGGGAAATTTGATTGGAGATAAAAGCAAAGACTCCAGTCTTTTATGGGTTTTTTCAAAATTATCCTCGCTGAGCGCCTCATTGATGCTGAGATAGCGCTGATAAAGGGAGTCCAGGCTGGAGGCTTCGATATGGTCTGTAGAGTGACTATGGGAATGTTGACTAAATGCGGGCTTTATCGCAATTGAAAGAAGAATGAGAAGAAGGAGGCATGCTTTCATGAAACTTTATAATACAATTCTACGCCATAACTCGGGGATCGTTATATATTTCGTGGTTAATTCCTTTAAATAGTGGTTTTAAAGACATGAACAAACATGAATCCATAAAGATCGCCTACATAGGTGGCGGCTCCCGAAATTGGGCTCCCACAATTTTTGGAGATTTGGCACTTTGTCCTGAGCTTTCCGGCGAAATCCGGCTTTACGACATCGATCATCCCAGTGCTCTGGCCAATGTAAACTTGGCCACTGATTTATTTGCCAGACCTGAGGCGGTGACTCGTTTTACTGTTTCTGCCCATGAATTATTAAAAGATTGTCTATCGGGAGCCGACTTCGTCTTTTTATCCATATTGCCCGGTCCGATGCAAATGTTTGCCAATGACCTTGACATTCCACTCAAATATGGAGTGATACAGACAGTTGGAGATACAGTCGGACCCGGAGGACTTTCCCGAAATTTACGCGCCATTCCCGTCTACCGAGAGTTCGCTCATGCCATAGCCGCCTACTGTCCGAAGGCCTGGGCCATCAATTACACCAATCCCATGACTTTGTTAACCCAAACTATGTACGACGCGGAACCGGGTATCAAAGCCATTGGCTGCTGCCATGAAGTTTTTGGAACCCGAGCTTGGATTGCTGGCATGGTGGCTAGCAAGCTCGGAATTCCTTCAATCCATCGAAATGAAATTGATATCGATCTTGCGGGAGTGAATCACTTCACCTTTTTTACTGAAGCCAAATACCAAGGTGAGGATATTTTCCCCATCGTTCGCGAGTTCATGAATCGACCTGGATATTTCTCTGACAAAACGGAAGCGTCCCTGGCCCGCGAGGAACAAGGACGTTTTGGTTCCTGCGATGGTTTAATTCAGTTGGAATTCTTAAGACGATTCGGAATCATCGGGGCAGCGGGAGATCGTCATTTGGTCGAATTCGTACCTTGGTGGTGCGATTCGGTGGAGCGATTACGGCGCTGGGGAGTTTCCATTACAAGTTCTGCACAGCGGCTGGGGAGTTGGAAAGCCCCAATCGGTGACAGGGAGGCTGAGCTAAAGAATTACACTTCGGCTCAGAGCAAATCAAATTCGAGCGAGGTGGTAATGCCTAACCCAGTCACTAAAGCATTGAAGCGAAGCAAGGAAGAAGCTGTCGATTTAGTTCTGGGTCTGTGCGGAATTCGAAATATTGATACAAATGTGAATCTGCCTAATCGAGGTCAAATAGAAAATCTAGCACATGGCCATGTCGTCGAAACCATGGGTCAAGTGCGCCGTGACAAGGTGACCGCCATTGTAGCTAGGCCATTGCCCACAGCGGTGCATACACTGGTGGAAAAAGTTCAACGAGTGCAAGCACTCACACATGAGGCTGCAAAGCAAAAAAGTTTCTCTATGGCTTTGGAAGCCTGGCTGCTTGACCCATTGTGTAAACAAGAGCCCGATGTAGCAGAAAAAATGCTTCGCGAATTGTTAATCGCGAACAAGAGCGGCTTGAGTGGTTGGAGTCTTGAGTAGTTCTCATCTACCAGTCCGTTCTTTCAGATTCCGGCCTCATGCCTCGCTAGGCTAAGTGTTACAGTACTCAAAATCGACCTAATTGCATAAATCAATGGTGGAGAGGCCCTAACTGTTTATGGGTTCTTTGAAGCTAAAAGCCCTTGTACACACACACCTGACTGGCGAATGATTCTTAATATATCATCAAAAATCAGTACCCCAAAGCGCTGACGGATAGCCTCATTCGATAGCAATTGAAATTTTTGATTATCGTGTACATCGCTGCCATCTAAAATGGCGTTCATCAGAGCATCGGGATAAGTACCCAACTTGGCTTGTTCTGGGGCATTGTTGCGAATCTGATTCATTACCTGCTCGTTCTCCATCACTTTGTCACGAATGGTTCGCGCGTAATTCACGAGATCTTTTTCAGTCAATCCCTCCGTAATAAAAAGTTCATTTAATCGTTGAATGATCTGTGACAAGAACTCTTCTTTGCGATCTTTAGGCTTTGCGCCTCCTAGCTCGTCTCCCTGAGTCAGATAGACACCCGCTTCTCGTTGAATCATCCAGGAACTGTAAACAAGTTCTTCAAGCAATGTAAAACGATTCTCTTTTTAGCGTCCCAATGTATCGAGATTCAGTTCATGTTCGGGTTTAAACTGGCATAATGAAAACCGTGTGCCCCGGTCTTGAATTTCATGTCGCAAAACACCTCGTGTTCCAAAGGTTCGCAGTTGCTGATTGGCAGCATTGGGATCGGCTTTGTTTAGTTGGGTCGCCACGCGCTCCAAAAACTTTCTTTCCGGGTCGCTAGCTGGCTTTATCGGGGCTCATGGGATTTCCTAAATCTTAGTGTCGATGCGACGAAAGTGTGTTCAAGCTTGGAGTCCATCACTGACAGAGATTGAGTTAAATCTCGCTTTTTGAACAGAAAATGGCCAAGTTCTAATAGGGCAAAGGTGGGTTTCTGATAAATTTGAAAGCTATTTTCAGAAATATTCAACCTCTTCTAGATTTTTTACAGGATATTAATTCAAATTTGATTATTATATCCTGTAAATTTTTAATTTATGGTATAATTATTTAATGAAAACCCTTGAATTTAATAGAATCATCGATCTTAAGCTGCCTGAGGGAAAGTCTGCCTTTCTATGGGGTCCAAGGCAGGTGGGTAAAAGTTGGCTAATCAAACACCAGTTAAGCAACTTCCCCTTAATCGACCTTCTCCATTCAAACCTGTTTTCAGAATATGCCGCCCGACCCTCTCTACTTCGCGAGCGATACAGTGGTCATAATGGACTTATAGTTATTGATGAAATCCAAAAACTTCCTCAATTGCTCGATGAAGTTCACTGGATGATTGAAAACACTCAGTGTCACTTTTTACTAACTGGTTCAAGCGCACGAAAATTAATCCGAACAGAAGCAAACCTTCTGGGTGGACGCGCCTGGCGGAAACTTTTACTGCCCTTATGTTACTCCGAGCATAATCTTAGTACAAATGAAGACTTAAGCCGTGCCATGTTAACTGGATTTATGCCTTCTCATTTTCTAAGTGAATATTTTTTTGAAGACATGCGGGGCTATATATCAGATTATTTAAGATTTGAAATTTCAGCCGAAGCTCAAGTGCAAAATCTCCCGGCTTTTTCTGAGTTTCTTCGCATAGCTGCTATTACATCCAGTGAAATGTTAACTTATACAAATCTTGCCCGCGAAACAGGTACTTCGCAAAAAACCGTACGCGAATACTTCCAGATTCTCGAAGACACCTTTCTTGCTTTTAGATTAAATGCATGGAAAAAAGCAAATGACAGAAGAATGATACAAACAGAAAAGTTTTACTTGTTTGATATTGGTGTAGCAAACTTTCTATCGAAAAGAAAACCCGAAATAGGTAGCCCAGATTTCGGAAAATCATTTGAACATTTCATTTTTATGGAATTGAAAGCTTACCAGACCTATAAAAATCCAGAGCTCGATTTTCACTATTGGAGAACCAGCAGCGGCATTGAAGTTGATTTTATTCTCGGTGATATGGAAATCGCCATTGAAGTCAAAGGAAGTAGCAAAGTCCACTGGGGTGACTTAAAGGGTCTTAAGATTTTGCGGGAAGAAACATCTGTTAAGAAAGCAATCGTTGTATGCCTTGAGACACAGCCCAGATTAATTGAAGGGAAATTCCAGATACTCCCCTGGAAAGATTTTCTTGAACAACTTTGGTCTGGCGAACTAACCGAGGGTTAAGTTTGACATAACATTTCCTTGGAGGAAACTCACAAGAAATTCTTGTTAGTTCGATTCGAGTGAACTCGCCAGGTAAAAAAGAGGACTTGACTATTACAATCAGGATCTGAAAATTACAAGACAGAACAACTGACAGCTCCCACCGAAGTCGAAGAACATTTTCTAATGATGGTGTTAAAAATCGTTGTTTTGGACCTAAATCAAAGGAGAAAGAATAAGAATTTTGCCTTGGCGAGCGAAAGGAGAATCACTCCCAAATGTTTGGGGGTATTCGGGAGGAGCGCGCAGGCAGTCAATGGCAAGATGTTAGGCTACTGACGGCATATTGTTGGCATCTTTGCTAACCCTGTTTCTGTTCCTTAGCACTTGCTAATTTCGTAGCTTCCCTCGCAGCTGTAACATCAGGAGCTTTTAGCTGTGGTTTAATCAGTTTCTCTGTTTGCTGTGCCCACTCTGGAATAAATTTTTTGTGAGCATTTAACAGTTCTATTATCATATCTCTGATTTGATCCAGCGTTAACTGAGCCCCTGTGAGGGGATCCATGGCAAGCGCGTAGAATACTTTTTCGATGTCCTTTTCCAGCACAGCTTCTACTGCCAACTCTTGCATATTGACCTGTGTTCTATTGATAGCGGCTAAATGACTGGGTAGCTTACCGACCTTAGTGGGTAGAATACCATTTTTATCAGCAAGGCAGGGCACTTCAACATTACAGTCGTAAGGCAAGTTATCAATGAGTCCATTATTGCGAACGTTACCATTAAAAATAAAAGGGTTCCCTGTAACATAGGCGTCAATTATTTGAGAACCATATTCATTACTAGGTTTTTTATCTGCTTCAGAAAGATCTCGGTGAGCATCGGTTTTCATTTTCTCTTCCCAGTTTTCGCGAGAGTAGAGGTCTTTAATGAATCCGTGTCTCCCATTCCAGTCATCAGTATCAGCACAATATCGAGTACGGCTTTCTTCTGTAGTTCTGAACCAGGGGTTGTATTCGCTGCAATGACCACTTGATTCTGTTACAGGGTATCCGAAATGTTTGAGATACTCCATTCGAGTCGTATCGTAGGTCCAGATTTTTTCATCAACCGCAAGCTCGCGCATGGCAGGCAGCAAATCCTTGCCATTGTGCTCAAAACGTAAATACCAGGCTTGGTGATTGATACCTGCACATAAGAAGTTGATTTCATTTTTGGGTATTTTAAGCAGGTTTGCCCATCGAGTCCATCCATGCTGAACCGAATGACAGAGTCCCACATAGCGTAAACCCGGTTCTGCTTTTTGTATACCGGATGAAAGGATGCTCATGGGGTTGGTGTAGTTTAACACAATAGCCTTAGGGCAGTACTTCATGATATCGTTTGCGATTGCCAGCTTGGTTGGCAAAGTTCTCAGTGCTCGCATCATGGCCCCCGGCCCGAGTGTATCTCCAATGCATTGACTAAGCCCATATTTCATGGGGATATCAATTTCACTTTGAATCGCCTCGTAGCCTCCCACCAGAATGGCCATCATAATGGCTGTGGCCCCAGGCAATGCTTCTGCTCTATCTGAATGCGCTGAAACAGTGGCAGATAGGTTTAAACTTTTAATCGCATTCTTTGCGCCGATCAAAGCGTAGTCAAGCCTTTTTGCATCGATATCGACTAAGGCGTAATGAGCATTTTGCAGGGCTGGTTTTGCCAGGCAATCCAGAATAAGGCGGCGTGAGAAAGAAATACTTCCTGCTCCAATAATGACGATTTTAACAGACATACTATAGCTCCTCGATTTAAATTTAATGATATTCGCTAAATCCTTCCATTTGGTTATGAATTTTGACCATTTATTTATAAAATCTAACTATGCAGAAAAAATCGTACCCCAACAGCCATTGGAGGCCAGCTTACGCCGAAGAGTCAGAGTCCAGCTCCCTACCGATTAAAGTGGAACTTTATGGACATGAATATTGGGAGAAGGGAAGGCGGTTTCAAAGACGCTCTAGCGAACTAGTCAGTCTAGAAATGATCTGTGAGGGTGATACACAATATTTGCAGAATAAAGTTGTATCACTGGCTCAAAAAGGACAACTGTATATCCTTCGCCCTGGTGTATTGCATGATTACTCTACTGGGCCCTCTGGATTTTGCCTCAAACGGTTTGTTGTCATTTCAGGACCACTGCTTGTACAACTTCTGCAATCCACCGGTGTCCCCCCTGATGAACCAATTGATCTGTTATCATCAAGCCGAGTCATATCCATTTTCAGAAAAATATGGAAGCTTCGCCTAGACCCAGAACCTTGGGCCTCTATGCAGGCTTCAGCATATGCTTATCAAATTCTGTTACATACTATTGAGTCCCAAAGAGCTGTCGTGCCCTCTTACTTAAGACCTGTAATAAAAAGGGTTTCAACAGAAGGACCCTGGCCAACTTTAGGGGATCTTGCAAAATTAGCAGGGCTCAGTGTGTCACAATTTGGCAGAAGCTTTAAGGCCAGCATGAGCAAAAGTCCTATGGACTTTGCTGGAGAAATCCGCCTTAAAAAGGCTGCATTTTATCTAAGCACTACAGATTGGCCAGTTGGTGTGATTGCAAATCGTTTGGGTTACGAAACACTCTACTATTTCAGTAATCATTTTAAACAGTATTACAACCTTTCACCAAAAGCGTATCGACTGAAAAAGTCTTAAATAAGAGGTCATCACTAGTAGCCTACCACTTTTCTTTCAGAAATACAAACTTGACTAATGTATGGGGTGGGAGAAGGGCTCGGGGCGGACCGGAGGCTCGGCAAAGCCCTGAAATTCCGAGACTTTTTGCAAAGTCTTTTTATTCAAAGTTTTTTGTTACTGGGTTTTTATCACTAGGGCCTTTACCAAATCTCTTTTTTTCCACAAAAAGTAAATCACCGGATAGACACAAAGCTCCATCAGCACCGATGTAACCACTCCGCCCACCATCGGCGCGGCAATTCGCTTCATCACATCGCTACCCGAGCCGTGGCTCCATAAAATTGGCAACAAACCTGCGATGATAACACTTGCGGTCATGATTTTGGGACGCACCCGTTTTACGGCTCCATGGTCAATTGCTTCGCGTAGTGCATTTAGAGTTGTCAATTTTCCTTTTTTAAGCGCATCTTGATAGGCCTGATCTAAGTAGAGTAACATAACGACACCCGTTTCAGCATCCAATCCCATCAAGGCGATTAGACCGACCCATACCGCCAAGCTCATATTGTAATCTAAAATCCATAAAAACCAGATGGCTCCTACCATTGAAAAAGGAACTGCTAGAAAAACAATTGCTGTTTTAACCAGGCTTTGGGTATTAAAAAATATGATTAAAAATATGATTAAGAGTGTCAGAGGAATTACAATCATCAGACGCTTTTGCATTCTCTCCATATATTCAAACTGGCCACTCCAAATCAGTGTATAGCCAGGGGGAAGTTGAACATGGTTTTGAACTGCTTCGCGCGCTTTGTGAACATAGCCTCCCAAATCAGAATCGGTGATATCGACGAAAACCCAGGCGTTTGGTCGGGTATTTTCACTGCGTATGACCATTGGTCCCTTGCTAGTCTGTATATCTGCAATTTGACCCATAGGAATTTGACCGCCATTGGGAAGCGGAACCAGAACTTGACTGATTTTTTCCAAATTATCTCGGTAATCACGAGCATAACGAAGATTGACTGTATATCTTTCTAATCCTTCAACAGTGGTGGTAACCGGCATTCCGCCTAAGGCAAGTCGAATAATGCGTTGAATATCTTCAATGCTAATTCCGTAGCGGGCAGCTTCCTGTCTATTAATATTGATATCTATATAATTTCCACCCACTGCGCGCTCTGCAAAAGCAGACAGTGTCCCGGGAACCTGTTTCACTGCGGCCTCAACTTGAGCGCCTATTTTTTGCAATGTATCCAAATTAGGCCCTGAAACTTTTATACCTATCGGTGTTTTAATTCCGGTGCTCAGCATATCTAAACGGGTTTTAATGGGCATCGTCCAGGAATTCGTCAAGCCTGGAAATTGAATGGCAGCATCTAATTCTTGAATAAGTTTCTCCAGTGTCATATCACGACGCCACTCTTCTTCAGGCTTCAATTGGATTATAGTTTCGATCATATCTAGTCCTGCCGGATCGGTCGCGGTTTCGGCCCTCCCTACTTTTCCAAACACCCGTTTTACTTCTGGAAAGGATGCGATAATTTTGTCTGTTTGTACTAATAGTTGTTTCGCCTTCGTAACTGATACACCCGGCAAGGTTGTGGGCATATACAGAATATCCCCTTCGTACAGGGGAGGCATAAATTCTGAACCCAACTGGCGAAAAGGGATCAGTGTAACAAGAACCAAAAGACCTGCTACGAATAGGGTCGTTTTAGGCCATGCCATTACCAAATGAAATACCGGCTGATATACTTTAATCAAGAAACGGTTAATCGGATTTCGATGCTCAGGTAAAATTTTTCCGCGGACAAACCATCCCATCAGAATAGGAACAATGGTAATCGATAGAATCGCTGCAGCAGCCATCGAATAAGTCTTGGTAAATGCCAAGGGCCGGAACATCTTGCCCTCTTGGGCTTCCAGCGTGAATATGGGTAAGAAGGAAATCGTAATAACGAGCAATGACCAGAATAGGGAAGGTCCGACTTCCTGACAGGCTTCGATAACAACTTCCCAATGGTTTTTACGCTCGGCAGGTGCTTTCTCATTTTCATGTTCGAGATGTTTGTGTAGATTTTCAATTAAAATAATAGCCGCATCGACCATAGCACCAATCGCAATAGCGATACCGCCCAAAGACATGATGTTCGCATTTAATCCTTGAAGCCGCATTACAATAAAAGCCATCAATATCGCAGTCGGTATACTAAATACTGCTACCAAGGCGCTGCGCGCATGTAACAGAAATATGATACATACAAGGGCAACAACTAAGATTTCTTCCAATAATTTATGTTTAAGATTGTCAATGGAACGGTGGATAAGCTCACTTCGATCATAGGTGGGTACAATGTGTACATCTTTGGGAAGCCCCCCCGAAATTTCCTTTAATTTGGCCTTGATGCCGTCAATTGTTTTCAGAGCATTTTCGCCAAAACGCATAATGACAATGCCTCCGGCGACTTCACCCTTTCCGTCGAGTTCAGCTAAGCCCCGTCGCATTTCCGGTCCAATGGATACATCCGCAACATTTTTAAGATAGATGGGTGCATTGGACTGACCCGATTTTGTGATACCAAAGCTTGGCGAGGAGCTTGAATATGATTCCCTTTGAGCGGCGCTTGATCCACTGGCACCGGACATTGAAGCCATACTTTCGGAGTTCGCCGCTCCCGCTGGATTTCCCCCTAGCATTTTTCGATTAGGCATCCGAATGGGAATATTTTGAATATCTTCAACAGTCTTCAGGTAACCCAGGCCTCTAATCATGAATTCCATTTCGCCCATTTCAATGGCTTCGCCTCCTTCATCGCTATTCGAGCGCATGAGAGCCATTTCAACTTCTGGCAAAGTGACTCCGTAGTTTTTCAATTTTATGGGATCTACAGTTACCTGATACTGTTTTACAAAACCACCGATGCTGGCGACTTCACTTACCCCAGGAACAGAAGACAATTCATACTTCAAAAACCAGTCCTGTATACTACGCAACTCCTGGAGAGAGTGTTTATCGGAAACCAAGGCATACTCAAAAACCCATCCGACGCCAGTAGCATCAGGGCCCAATGTCGGCACAACTCCACTGGGTAATTTTTTTTGGGCATAGTTTAAATACTCCAACACTCGACTGCGAGCCCAATACAAATCAGTTCCGTCTTCAAAAATGATGTACACAAGACTGTAACCAAAGAAGGAATAACCGCGGACATTTTTTGACCCTGGTACAGAAACTAAGGCAGTAGTTAGTGGATAGGTAACCTGATCTTCTACTATTCGCGGCGATTGACCAGGATATTGAGTATAAATGATTACTTGGGCATCCGAAAGATCGGGAATGGCATCCAAGGGAGTTGTGCGAAGGGCCCAGTAACCAGCCAGAATGATAAAAATGGTGGCTAGAAGAACCAGAAATTTATTTTGAATAGAAGCCCGTATGATCCACTTTAACATGCTAGAAGCTCTCCTGAACTTCACCACAGCTACTCATGGCCGAACCGAAATAAGGGTTGTGAACTGTTTCACTTTCTTGGAGCCAAGTTGCGCCTTTATTTTCATCCGCCATTGGGCAAAACACTAGGTTAGTATTGAATTTTTCTGAATTTCCTGATTCTTTAACTAATGCAATTATTGTTTGTGAAAGAGATTGAAAATCCTTCCTCAAGTCATCCAAGTTTTTGGATTCGCCAATCCTTTTCCCATCGCTTTGAAGAGACTGAATTTTAGATTTTGGTAATTCCTTGTTTACAATTTGAGACTGAATGGTTTCTGATTTTAAATAATTGGTTAATTCTTTTCCGGCCTGCTGTGCCTCTATGAAGTTATCCTGACTTAGCTCCTTTTGAATTCTGTAATACTTAGCAAGAATAATTTTTACTGCGGGAAGGGCCTTTTTAGAAACCTTTTCATCCGACTGCTCAGACTTTATTTCTGAGGAGTTCTTGGGGCTTCTTTTACTCGAACTATCACTCAGCTTTTCACCTGTACTTTCTTTATCTCCCAGCTCCAAATTATTCATATTGGAAACTGCACTTCGCAGATGGCTTTCTGAATCAATGAGAAATTGCGCAGATACGACTACACTATCACTCTCCTTTAAACCAGATTCAATTATCTGAAGGTCGTCCGAACTGGGACCTAATACAACAGGTCGAGCTTCAAATTGACCTTCTCCTAGAGATACTATCACAACATTTGAATTTCCTGATCGGATAACCGCTTGATAAGGGATTATAAGGGAAGAATCAAACGTTTTTTGCAATAATATTTCTGCAACCATTTCAGGTTTCAAAGCTAGATCGGGAGTATTATCTATCTCTACTCGGATTCTTACTGATTTCGATTCAGGATTCATAATTGGATCGATATATGTAACACGTCCAGTTATACTTTTATCTTGTAGATATGAAACATTTACTACAGCGCTTTGTCCCAATTTGATGAATGAGATATTTTCCTGGTATACTTCACCAATAGCCCAAAGTTTGGACAGGTCGGCTATTCTTAATAGCTCTGCGCCGGGCATTATATTTTGACCCTCCACTACATTCTTAGCGATAACTACTCCAGAATGTGGTGCAAGTATGGGCAGGGATTTCTGGATCTTTTCCTTCTCTAAAATTTTATCAATAACTGAATTAGGAACATCCCAATATTGAAGTCTTTTTTTTGAACTTTCCAATAAGGCCATACCTGCGCCAGATGCTAAATTGGGCGCAGCATTGGCAGCATCCTTTTCAGGTCGATTATCAAGCTTCTTTAAATAACTTTTAGCCTGTAGCAATTCTTCCTGCGCAGTTATCAAATCAGGGCTATAAATTTCTAAAAGTACATCCCCCTTTTTTACCGCTTTTCCGAGATAATCCGCCTGCAAATTTTCAACCCAACCCATCACTTTGGTGTTAATGCTTGATTGTCTGCTTTCGTCGATTTCGAGGCGCGAATTTAAACGAATACTTTTTTGTATTGACTGCAGTTTTACTTTTTCAATTTTCACTCCCATATTCTGAATCACAGTAGGTGAAATTTGAATTGCATTAGCAGACAAAGCTTTTGCGCCTTGTTCATTGTTTTTCATGGGTACAAGATCCATTCCACAAATCGGGCAGCTTCCGGGTTCATTCTTTATTATCCAGGGATGCATGGGGCAATTGTAATTTTCAGGGTGTACCTCATCCACTGAATGATCATGGCTCGACCTAGATTGTTGATTAAAGCCTATCAGCCAAACTGAGCCTGCACCCAGAGCTGCGGCAAACAATGCAATACAGATATATTTCCATCCCGTTTTCATTCTTTTACTCCCATCAAACGCATCCATTTAGCATGGGCCATATGCCAGGATGCTTTAGTCATCGCAATTTCTTCCCGCGCCATGTATTCCATTCGGTAGGCATCTAAAACCATTAAAAATTCTGTTTTGCCAGCTCGATAGGCTGCTTCACTTGATTTTCGGGTGAGTTCGGCCAGAGGAAACAGTTCATTTTCGGCCAATTCTGTTCTACGATACTCTGATTGCATCTCTTGCAATACCGAATGTATTTCTGCCCGAATCATATTTTCCATCGATTTTTTCTTGAACTCTAGATTCATTAATTGTGAGTTTGACTTGCGTATCTCACCCTTAGGGTTTGAATTTGCCCATGGCACCCAGGGCAGTGTTATTCCTGCCATAAGTGCCCATTCATCAGGTCCGGTCATTGGCATCCATCTAGCCTCTGTCATAAAATCGGGTCGATTCTGAAGTTTAGCGCTGTGTTGCTGGGCTTTAGCCATTTCGATCATTGAACTCATCGCCTTTAAATCATTTCGCGCTTGGACTGCCTTGTCTGCCAGCTGCGATTCATCAGAATCAATTTTTATGGGTTCCGTAAGTGTAATACTATCACTTAATATGAAAGCAGTGCGACCAATCCAAAATCCTAGCATTGAAATCATTTCTTGCTGCTTCGCTAGCAATTGTGATTCTGTGGTCTTTAGCTTGGCAATTTCAGTCCTGGCCCTTAAAAAATCTTCTGCCTTAGCCATTCCTGTTTCATACATTCGTGTACTAATCGCAGCAAATTTATCCATAATCGTTTGTTGTTTAATATTTAGGGCCAATTGTTCTTGTAGCATATACAGTTCAAAATAGGCCTGTGAAATATTTTCCTCTAAAGTCTGGCTAAAGTCTTCTGCTTGATATTTTCGACTATCTGCATCACTGAGCATGGCATTACGCATTGACCTTGTTTTGCCGGGCCACATCCACATCTGTTTCAAAGTGACTCCATAAGCCCGCATTGACTCCAAATCTCCATGGGCCATTCGTTCACGTCTCTGTGCCAATTCACCCATAAGTTGGGGTGCCGGTTGGGCCCCAGCTTGAAGAGCTTCCCCTTGAGCGGCATCGACGGAGGCGCGCAGAGAATTCAGTTCTGGATTGTTTTTTTTGGCTTCTTCGATTAGAGCTTTTAATGTTGGATCGATTTGGGAAGTGCTGAGGGTAAAATTCAACAGCATCAAGACAAACAAAATTTTAAATCGCGATATTAGTATTTGCATATCATTAAACTGAATTAAAGGTTTCATCACCTTCCATGCATCAAGAAGTGTGCCATAATCAGTAGTCATATTTTAGCCAAAAACAAGAATTTTAAGAGCAATAAATACGGGTCTAGTGAAAAATCAGCAACCTAGGTTGATTTTTCAACAGTTTTTGAATAATATCGATTTTAGTATTCCTATACAGGTTATCACCTTATTTGTTTTTCAAATCTTGCATATACATTTTCATTTCTCCTATTTCTTTTTTCTGGGCACGAATGTTTGCATCTGCCAGTTCCCGAACATGCGGTTCCCTTATATGTGCACTTTCGCCGGTCAGTAGTACAGAGAGGTTTGTACTACTATGATTCAAAACCATAGACGAGTTTCCTTGAAACTCTGAAAAAATCAACTCACCGGTAATGTGAGATGTGCCTCGAACTTCGCCCGATCTTGACGAACTTTCCCTACGAAAGTTCGTCAAGCCGTTTTCTGCGTGGATCAATGATTGTGATCATGCCCCTCATGGTTGTGATCATGCCCCTCATGGTTGTGATCATGCGATTCATCGTGTTCTGAAGTAGGTGTTTTTTCGTCTTGACCCAATTTTATAGTATCAGTTTGTACTGTATCAATATTGTCTCCCAGGTCCAGTTTCTCTTCAATGGCAGAAGTGTTGGAGTTATTTGCTTCAGATTCATTTCTTGAATCTACGTAGCCTTTTAACTGAAAAACTAAGAGAGCAACGCCAATTATTACCAAAAGACTGTTAACTATTATCGAAAAGGGCTTGAAAATAGATTCCTTTTTTCTCAAAACATTTACCAAAATCAGAATTGGAATAAGTGCCAGTATTTGCCCTATTTCGACTCCGACATTAAAGCTCAGAATTTTGGAAATTAGATTGTGATGTCCTAACGGCATCTCCTGTAGCCTCGTCGACAGGCCGAATCCATGAATTAGACCAAAAACAAAAACCATTCCGATTAAATTCGGAGAATTCATTTTTAGATACTTCTGGAATCCACCGAGATTCTCAAAGCCTTTGTAAATGACGCTTATTGCAATTACAGCATCTATCAAAAAATAATTGGCCTTTATTTCAAAGTAAGTCGCCAAAACCAATGTAATACTGTGGCCTATTGTAAATGTTGTTACAAACTTTGCGATATCTCTGAATTTGGTTAAAAAGAAAACTACGCCGACTAAAAAAAGAATATGATCATAACCGGTTACCATATGCTTTGCGCCTAGCATCAGGTAATCAATGAGCCCACCACTAACTAAGCCATGTTTGTCACCTTCGGACACGCCATGGGAGAATCCAATTGAATTTACGATAGCAATGAATGCCACAATTTTTGAAAACATAAAAACCCCGTTTGTTAAAACTTGTTAAACTTTCTTGAACCATTTTGAGAAATTGATGTAGTGCGTTTGGGTAAATGCTCAAACTTGAATGCAAATGGTTTGTTTGTAGGTCGAACAGTAAAAGTTTCTCTTAGCGGGGAATTTGGAAGGATTAGAACATGAGATTGCAATTTTATGGTAAACATGTGGCAATGATGTCGAAATAGCGCTACTTGCAAAGCTAATGGTCACAAGCCGTGTTGAAAGATTTTCGATATTTCCATGTGAATGAAAATGGCTATGCGTCCCCGAAGCCTTTGGGTCTCCGGGCCCAGACTCAGAGTGATTTTCTATCTCATGCTCGAGTTCATCGGAGTGAAGATGAAAATGGAAAGCGGGAGCCGCGCTGTACAATACAACCAACAGAACAAAAAGTTGAGTCATAATTGCCTTGGTAGTTCGCCGCATCACAGGAATCTAATTAGATATTGAACCTGAATCAAATGCTACGTTCGCTTTCCAACGACTGTGTGCCAAGGTGGTTTTTTGCACAGCAACAAGGATGGCTGCTGTCATATTTGATTCGTCGAAGTTTGGCTCAATTATTTTTCATGCCTTCTGGTAAGTTCCCGTTTTTATCGGTGATCATATAGGTGATCATCATCTCTTTTGCATGGTGTTCAACATGGCAGTGGATCATCCATTCGCCAATATTATCGGCATCCATTACAAGTTCTTGCGCTACTGCCGAGGGTAGATCGAAGACATCCTTATAGAATTTTGGTCTGGATAATTCCCTTAGCATCTCACCGTGAAAATGAACCGTGTGATTTTGTGAGCCATCGCTATTCATGGCTACTACAATAAACCGTACTTTCTGACCCTGTTTAAACTTCAAACTTGGCAAGTTTGAATAGGAGATTCCATTGATAGTATGTAACTCTGGGCCACCGCTTACGAATTCTTGCATTGTTGAATCCATACTCATAATTGTTGTATCCGATGGATTCGATGTGCTTGGTGCAGATAAATATTCAGGCCAAAAGGCACTGGGTACATGTTCTTTGGGATGGCAGCCACCTTGATAGGGTATCAAGGGTGCTACACATTCATTGGGCTGATTGATCAAGTCTGATTTTTTTATTCGTGTTGGGTAACTCTTAAAAACCAATGCAATTGTTGTATCATATTTTACATAGTTGGGGTGATCGGGTGGGTAATCAATGGCCAGGAGACCGGTTAAGCCCATGTCAATTTCTTCGGCCGGCATAAAACTATGACTATGATATGGCCCAACTCCCACCGATTTTTCATCCGCTATCCATCGATATACAAACTCATCTCCAGGCATGACTTGCCCGCCTGCAGTGCCTAAATCTGGCCAAGATTCGGGCCTATCGTTTCTCCAGACGCCCTCATTCGCTTCATTATAAATCACATTGTGGGGATGAATAGTAAGCGGTATTTCAGCCTCGCTTGAGTTTTTGAAGTGTACTATTAAGGAATCTCCCACAACGGCCTTTAAAAGGGGACCCGCTAGTTGTTGCCATTCAGGTCTAGGAAGGGGATTCCAATTCGAATCGGTTAGTACATATCGAATTGCTTTATTTAGATATCGTCTTGAACTATCAATTTCTGTTTTGGACATGGGTGCTTCACCAAGGGGAATCGCATCCCAATTATGGATAACTTCTGTCTTAATCCAGTAATTTCGTTTGATGGGCATATAATTAGACTTGAAATTAGACTTGTCCTTTTCAGAATCCGAATTGTCGGAGGATTGAATACAGGCACTTAGTTGAAATAAGAAAAGTAAAGGTATCACCTTGGCAATTGTTTTAATCTTTTTCAATTTGAATAAATACATGAATTCTCCGATGTGATAGTGACTATTTTCACTGAGATTTAAAGAATAAGCTAAAAAATTTTGAATGCTTAAAAAAGTCATTAAAATAAAAAGCAGACAACTGTTGAAATTTCAGCAGGTGTTGAAAAGTCAGCAGAAAGTATACTTCAACTCCTAATAAGCTAGGTCATAGTTAGAATCTCTAATTCCATTATTTGTGGTTTCTAGTACTTCGCACAGGTTTTATAGACTAGAATTCCTGTCTGTGCTTAACTATTTCTAGGTTATTTGAAATAGGCTTATGAAGATTCCATATGTCCCAAGCTATGTTCGAGATTTCAATTCCAAGATTATATTATGTACTCAGTATTTTTTGCTTTTAGCTTTATGCTTGGTGCCATGCCAAGCCGTGTTTTCTCAAGATTCCCTGCCAAGCATCCTAGCAAAATCCAATCACGACGCAGCAAACAACTGGCTGCCCGATAAAATCATTTCAAAAAAAGATTCTGTTTACTTCGGTCGTCTTTTTGAACCCAGGGGTCACCGAATTCTCCATGGAATCGGACAAAGCGAAAAAATATTTAAGGAATACTCACGTCATTTTCCAGCTAGCCCTCCTATACTTTTTATGACATACAATAGTTTATGGGTGCGAAAACGGGATATACTCCGTTTAAAAAAAGAACTCGAAAACTATGCACCCAATTTTATTATCCCGCAAATTGGTGTTGGCTTGCCCAATTGGAAAGGGATCGATACAGTACAAGTCAAAGAATTAGCCGAGAAATTCGCCGAAAATCTATCCTTTCTACAAGGCCCAGCCTTTATTCGCCTCGGCTATGAATTTAATGGAGAATGGAACCGTTATAATCCAGAAGATTATAAACGTTGCTATCGAATTGTAGTCAAAGCAATTCGTGAGAAAGTCACCTTTCCTATTGCCTTCGTCTGGTGTTATGCAGTCGAGGGAATGTACCAGAATTGGGAGGACTATTACCCCGGTGATGAATGGGTAGATTGGTGGGGCATCGATCTTTTTTCACCTGAACACTTCAGCGCAGGAAATACAAAGGACTTTATTCAGAAGGCCAATGTGAAACACTATCCTGTCATGATCGGAGAATCCAGTCCACGTTGGGTCAGTGCTCAGCGGGGAGATTATTCCTGGCGAACCTGGTTTAAACAATTGATTAAACTTTTTGCATATTATCCCAACATTAAAGCCTTTTGTTATATCACCTATGATTGGGCGGAATATTATGGGCCTGTCTCTGCGCTACATGATTGGGGCGATGCCAGAATTTGGCGTGATTCGGTGGTTTCAGCGCGATGGAAAAAAACCATGGAGGATCCTGCATTTATTCATGCCCAGACAAAGGAATCACTGCAAAAGCTGATCAATTTGGAAAGGAAGTAAAAAGCATGGTCAAGTATCATTAACTAGAACCTAGCCTTTTTACACCTAATCAGACAAAATCGGTGAACAACTTCAGTGTTTCACCTAAGGAATCTTGAATTTGATTCCATATTCTTGTTCTTCGTATTCCAGTTTTACTTGCCCAGGCTTGGTTACACTCCACTTCGATGCCGAT
>JBBQAD010000184.1:0-7082 GCA_038315885.1 Fibrobacteria bacterium
GTGCGTTCGGTCATTCGTAAATACAGCGAATATGTCACTCATCCCATTATCATGCTAACCAATGATACTAAGGAGAAAGAAGAAAAAGAAGAACGCCTAAATGAAAATGCCCCTCTTTGGCGCAGAGCCAAAGCTGAAATCACCCAAGAACAGTACGACGAATTTTATAAACACATTTCATATGATCAAGAGGCTCCCCTGGCGCTTTCGCATAACCAGGTCGAGGGCACTCTGCAATACAGTTCTTTACTCTATGTGCCAGCCAAGGCGCCTTATGACTTGTATCAGCCCGAGAAAAGCAATGGCCTCAGCCTCTATGTCAAACGCATTTTCATCATGAATGACTGCAAGGAGCTGCTTCCCAGTTACCTGCGTTTCGTGAAGGGAATCGTCGATTCCGAAGATTTGCCACTTAATGTATCTCGAGAAATTCTGCAAAAAAATGCCGTCGTACAGAAAATCAATCGAGCGACCACCAAAAAAGTCATCAATCTTCTGGAAACGATGGCCAAGGATAAGCCGGAGGACTACAAAAAATTCTGGAAAGAGTTTGGAAATGTCCTCAAAGAGGGCTTCCACATGAATTTTGAAAATGTGGACGAACTTAAGCGCCTGCTGCGCTTTGAGTCTTCTCAGACCACACAGGGTGACTATGTCAGCTTAGAAGAGTATATCGGTCGCATGAAAGATGGCCAAAAAGAGATATACTATATCACTGGTGAAAGCCGCCTCGCAGTTGAACGCAGCCCCCATCTCGAAGTCTTCCGCAAAAAAGATATCGAAGTGCTCTACTTGGTAGACCCCATCGATGAATGGGTAGTGCAATCGGTAACCGAATTTGGCGAGCGAAAACTTGCCAGTGTAACAAAGGGCGAACTCGACCTAGGTGAACTCAGCAAAGAGGAAAAAAAGGTTGAGAAAGAAGCCAAATCGAAGTATAAAGATTTCATGAAAGACTTTGAGGGGGCTTTCTCAGAGAGGCTTAAAGAAGTTCGCATCAGTTCCCGTCTTTCTGAGAGCCCCTGCTGTTTGGTAGCGGATAAGAATGATATGGGTGCCAACATGGAGCGCATTTTAAAAATGGCGCACCAAAGTGTATCAGAATCCAAACGGATTCTGGAAATTAATCCCGCTCACCCTATCATTGAGAATTTGAATATGATGTATGAAAAAAACTCGAAAGATGAACGACTCAAGGAATGGTGGGATTTGTTACTCGACCAGTCTCTGTTGGCAGAAGGCTCTCCCATTAAAGACCCAGCCGGCTTTGTTTCACGTATGAATAAATATCTCAAAGATGCGGTTCATGCTTAATTTAAGCTGATATAGAGTTCTTAAAAAGTCAGATGCTGCTTAAGAACATCTGACTAAATCTCTAAGTGTCTAAATGTCAAAAATCCCGATCCTCATACGAGCATCGGGATTTTTTTTGTCAGTTATTTCCCCAAGAACCAGAAACTAAGCTTTACTTAACCGGAGGCATTCTAATTTGGAACGAAGTTAAGCAAGATCGTAGCCGAACGACTCCAAAATTATTCTTTATGATGGCTACTTTTATTAATTCTATTGGGTTTCAGCTATGTATGAATTTAAAAATCAAAAAAATGTGTGAGACCCAATTGTTAATTTTGCCTAAAAAGGGGGCCTGATGTTTAAGGTCGGAATCGTTGGAATTGGCGGCTATGCTAATCAGTTAGTCAAACATATCTCAGCCTTAAAACCCGAAGGCTGGACCTTGAGCTCTGCCGTGGTTCGTTCTCCAGAAAAATATGCCACTCAAATCAGCGAAGTGAAAGAACTGTTTCCTGACTGTCGCATCGTTGATTCTCTTGAGACTCTCCTGAATGGTGAACAGCCCCTTGAATTAGTGATACTTCCCACTGGTATACAGTACCACGCCAAGATGAGCGCAAAATGTCTGGAAGCAGGGATTCCCGTTTTAGTTGAAAAACCCGTGGCGGCCACCATTCAAGATGTGGATTATATGATCGAGGTCGCCAAGCGAACAAAACTTCCGCTATCGGTTGGATTTCAAGACCTGTATTCACCTTCCATTCGACGCATAAAAAGTCTAATCATAAATGGTTCCCTGGGGAAAGCCCTAAAAGGACGCGGAGTGGTTCGTTGGCCACGTGGAGTCGCTTACTTCAAACGAAATGATTGGGCTGGCAAGCTAAAAAGCGGTGACGAATGGGTACTTGATTCGGTTTTGAACAATGCCACTGCCCACTTTTTCAATATTCTTGTGAATCTCATGGGTAAAGATGAAGAAAGTGCCGCGACGCCCCGTTCGGTGGAATGGGAGTGTTACAGAGCCTATGATATCGAAACCTATGATACAGTGGCTTTGCGTGTTCGACTGCAAGAAGGAGGAGAACTGCATTATTTCACCAGTCATGCGGGAGAAACAAATCAAAATCCCCTACTCGAAGTAGAATACGAGGCAGCTACAGTAACCTGGACCTACGACAATGCAGGTCAGACTAAAATCGCCTGGAAAGATGGACGCATAGAAGAATTCAATAATGGAGAAGAACATGTTGTGCTTCCCATGCTGCGCAGTGTGCGTGAACGTCACTCCAAGGGGCTTGCTGGTTGGGCCACTCCCCAAAACGGTCGTCCCCATACCCTGCTAGTCAATGCCCTCTCTGAAGCGCGCGATCAGGTGAATGTTTTGGATTCGAGCCAATATGATCAAGTTGGAGAAGGCCAGGGCTTTAGAAGAATCAAAGGTTTGGATGCTTACATGGATAAGGCTTTCGCCGAAGACGCTTTATTCTCAGAACTAAAGGCGCCTTGGGCCAAGGCTCCCCTATCACTTGACTTAAAAGGCTACGGCCATTTTCCCAGGGAGTAACAGTATGAAAGTAGCCATGATCGGTTGCGCAGGCCATTGGGGTGCAGCCCTTGAAGGGATCAAACTGCATGGAAAGAGCAGTCTGGTTGCCGCAGCTCCAGGCGGACTAAACGAAAATGTTGATGCCGTCATTGAAAGAACAAAAAAAGATCTTGGGCAAGACTGCAAGATATACAGTGACTATCGAATTATGCTCGATACTGAGAAGCCTCATGTGGTTGTAATTAATCCGCAATTTTATCGGAATGGCGCTATTACTCTAGACTGTTTACAACGGCAAA
Organism: Fibrobacteria bacterium; assembly: GCA_038315885.1. Classification (GTDB taxonomy): domain Bacteria; phylum Fibrobacterota; class Fibrobacteria; order UBA11236; family JBBQAD01; genus JBBQAD01. The sequence continues at coordinate 3,139 of JBBQAD010000184.1, forward strand.
TTCATACTTACACAGAGAAGCCCATCGCCCTTAAAGAATCTGAGCTAAGCGCCATCCGCACCCAGTGGCAAAGCAACCCCAGTGTTCAAGTGATTGCCATGCATGAACTGCGTTACCTTCCCGAATTCTTAGCCGGCTATGAATGGGTACAAAGCGGGGAGATGGGTAAGCCGGTATTGTTTACCTCGCAGAAGTCCTATCCCCTCTTGCAACGCCCTGATTTTTTCAGAAGCCGGGCGACTTATGGAGGTACAATTCCCTGGATTGGCATCCATGCATTTGACTGGATGACGTGGTATGCCAAAGACCGCTTTGAATCGGTCTTTGCACAACAGACGACAATGGGTAACAATGGTCACAATGAGATGGAATCGGCTTGCACGGTACAATTAAAATTTAGGGGTGGTGCCCTGGCAATGAGCAATCTGGATTACCTGCGTTCACCTAAAGCCGGTACCTGGGGTGACGATCGCATTCGGGTTGCCGGCGAGCGGGGAACCGTCGAAGTGCGGGCCGGAAAAGCCATCGCCTTTACCCATGATAAAGAACCATTCGAGTTGCCTTTGGAGCCCAAGCGCTCGGTCTTTCTGGAATTCCTCCAATTGGTAGAAGGCAAAGGCAAAATGTTGATGGATGCTGAAGAATGTTTGTATTCCACCTATGTAAGCATTAAAGCCCAGCAGGCTGCCGACGAATCCAGGCATATCACTCTTGATCGCTAAAGCAAGAGCGCTTTTTGCAACTGTACCTGAGATAGCACGGCGGACTTTTTTCTTCGATACCTGGCAATTGATCTTTCGCGGCTTGGTTGAAACGGGTCCCAGAACCTTTTATCTCTTAATTGCAGTCCGACATTTTCAAGCAGACAATTTATTTAAAAGCCTGATATCCATTCCTGGCCATATCGGCATGATCTTCAGCATTTGGTTTCTGGTTGTTCTTCGTAAACATTCTTGGCGCAACACAACTACGGTGGGAATAAACCAAATCGTAACCGGCATAGCCCTGTTATTAAGCCCACTGTGGGACAATATCCATTACTTCACCTTTTGGATTATTCTGGTGGGATTCCTCAATAATCTGGCGACCCCTGAGCAAACCTCCATTTATCAAGAGAACTATCCCAAAAACTTACGAGGAAAACTCTTCGGCTGGTCTTTAGTCTTACACTTCGGTGCAAGCACAATTTTCTTTTGGCTCATCGGTAAAATGCTCGAATGGAATTTTGACTCCTTCCGATTATTTCTAATCGCCTCCGGTCTGGCATCAATAGTGGCAGGCTTCTTGGTATTACGCATTCCCTCCCCGACCAAAGCAGTTCTAAAAATTACCGGTCTCCCCCAAGAGCCTGCCTTATCGATGTTCCGCTGGCTTTTTAAAGACAAACTCTTTGGCTATATGATTCTCGTCTGGTATATTTTCGGACTTGCCAATCTCATGACACTTCCCCTTCGCATTTTGTATCTCTCCGAGCCTCAATACGGACTTAACTACCCTGCGGGAACGGTTGCTCTCGCACTGGGTGTTATACCCGATCTGCTGCGCGTTGTGATGACGCCGGTCTGGGCCTACTTTTTTGATCGTTACAATTTTATTGGGTTGCGCCTGTCGCTGAACTTTTTTTTAACTCTATCTATTCTGCTGTTTTTCTTTAGCAAATCATTAACCATGATTCTATTAGCAGGAGCACTTCAGGGCATTTTTTTCGCAGGGGGAAATCTTGCCTGGAACCTTTGGGTCACCCATTTTGCTCCTTCCCATCGCATTGGCGAATATATGGCCTTGCATGTCTTTTTTACGGGAACCCGTGGGATAATCGGAGTTTTTTTAGGTGTTAATCTGGTACCCTATTTGGGAATGAGTACCATCTCCTATATCGCTGCCGGATTAAGTATTCTGTCGATTGTAATGATGTTGCCCATTCGTCATTTGGGTAAACGAGAAGCCCTTGCTAGACGGCATGATTAGAGAGGCAAAGCGAAAATAATTCCTTTTTTAGTTCCCCCAGTAAGCTCTTAGCATTGGTGCAATTACTACTGACATGATACAGACCAACTTGATTAAAATATTAAGTGAAGGTCCGGCAGTATCTTTAAAGGGGTCGCCGACTGTATCACCAACAACCGCCGCTTTATGTGCATCAGAACCCTTACCATTGGAGGTTCTGGCCTCGATCATTTTTTTAGCATTGTCCCAAGCGCCACCGGCATTTGACATAAAAATGGCCAGAGCCACCCCTGAAGTCGTGATACCAACCAAGGTGCCCAGGAGCATTTCAATACCCCCCAGAAATCCAACTGCGATGGGAGTAAATACTGCTAACATGCCAGGCATCAACATTTCCTTAAGAGCAGCAGTGGTACTAATGTCTACACAACGCGCATAATCGGGTTCAGCTTTGTCTTGTAACAATCCGGGAATTGTACGAAACTGTCGCCGAACCTCCTCGATCATGGTAAAGGCGGCGCGCCCCACAGCCATCATTAACATCGAAGAGAACAGATAGGGAATCATACCACCCATTAACATGCCAACCAGCACTTTGGGATTGGTTATTTCGATGTGATTAATTCCAGCGGCTTCCTTAAAAGCAGAGAAGAGAATGACGGCTGTTAAAGCCGCTGAGCCAACTGCAAATCCTTTACCAATGGCAGCTGTCGTATTTCCAACCGCATCGAGTTGATCGGTCACCTTTCTCACCTCGGGTGGAAATTCGGCCATCTCAGCTAAGCCACCTGCATTGTCGGCGATGGGGCCAAAAGCATCGACTGCTAATTGAATCGCCAAGGTCAACTGCATGCCAATGGTTGCAATGGCTACACCATAGAGACCTGCAACGAAGTAACACACCAAAACACAGATACACATTGCCAAGACAGGTAAACAAGTCGAGACCATTCCGATACCCATCCCGGTTATCAATGTGGTAGCAGGACCTGTTTCACAGGCTTTTACAATCGCCTCAACTGGGCGGCGATTAGTTCCAGTGAAATATTCGGTAATCAGTCCAATAGCAGTGCCCACAGCAAGGCCAATGGCGGTACAGATACCAAGGCCACTGGCAGTAAAATGACCGCCTAAATCTTGTCCTTTCAGGGTGATGATACAGATGGGAAAAGCTAGAATAGCCATCAATCCCCCGGCCACGAAGCTGCCAAAATTAAGGGCTCTTTGCGGGGAGGATCCCGGTTTGACTTTTACGAACTTCATGCCCAGCATCGAAGCCAAAATTCCCACTCCTGCTAAAAACATGGGAAGCAGGGCCAGAAGAATACGGGTTTCATCTGCTAAGCCTGAAACGGCCATCCCGAGTATCATAGCTCCAACCAATGAGCCTATAAAGGATTCATATAGATCTGCGCCCATACCAGCGACATCACCCACGTTATCACCCACGTTATCGGCAATCGTGGCGGGGTTGCGCGGATCATCTTCGGGAATTCCTGCTTCAATCTTGCCGACCAAATCTGCACCGACATCGGCTGCCTTGGTAAATATTCCTCCCCCAACACGGGAGAACAAGGCAATACAAGAAGCTCCTAAAGCAAAACCAGATAGAATGGGAAGTGATATAGATTCAATCGAGAAAGCATCGCTTCCAAATGCAAAAATACATAAGAGAAACACGACCGTACTACCGATTAGTGCCAAGCCCATCACACTGAGTCCCATCACCGAACCGCCCGCAAAAGACACTTGCAAGGCTTCATTTAAACCCTTCATGGCAGCGGTGGTTGTTCGACTGTTTGATTGGGTGGCTACACGCATCCCGATAAAACCTGCCAAGGCAGAGCAAGCGGCTCCAAATAAAAAGGCCGGACCTTCCCAGCGCAGGTAACCTCGGCTTCCTAGAAATAACAGGCCTGCTGCCACCAAGGCAAATGGCAGCAGCATTTTGAATTCACGCGACTGAATGGCCATCGCTCCTTGTGATACATAGCCCG
>JBBQAD010000445.1:0-3199 GCA_038315885.1 Fibrobacteria bacterium
TTTCTTCACTGAGCGTAGCTTTTTATCGTTAAAAAGAATCACCCTACGAATGGAAGGGGCTCCTTGAACCAGCGATGCACATTCCATACTGACCAAGTAGTCAATGGCAACAAAAACCTTTAATGATTTTGCGAATTCAACTGCGCTGAGCCCCATGATCACATCACCAGCATTGTTGGGAAGAATAATTAGAAGACTAAGAGGTGATTTGGACATGATATGGCTACAGCTTGCCTTTTAGATTGTTTGCTTATTAATTCGGTTCAATTCAAAAGAGATCGACTGTTAGATATAGCCCTGTTCGTGCCTACTTTGCTTCAAATTGATTAGCATGAAGAGGTAATACAGTTTTTCCTTCTGACTTAGGGGAGATTTATTATCAATTTTATTTTTCACCTGCTCAATTACTTTATCAAGCCCGGTCGGCTCATTTACCATAGCAGAGGATTCCTGATTTTTGTTTTCATCAGCCCTTGAATTCATGTCTGCAAAATAGATTTTCAGAAATAAGCGGTTTGCCTGGCTTACGGGTTTCTTATATTTGGTTTTTATTTATCAGTTTGGAAATATGCCTCGCTATTCAATCGCCTTCTGGTCAAAAAGCAGCCAACTCATGCATAAAATTGTGGAAATGGATACGAAGGAAGCTGCACTTCGTGTTTTTTTTCAGAACTTTGTTGATGGAGAATATTCGAAAGATGAAGAGGGCTATGCATACTTCCGGGAAGATTTTGATGACTCTGACAGCCCCTCCGGAAACGTTATCGAAATCTAGCTGGTTCTACTTCGCTCATGAACACTAGCGCAAATTATGCTCTAGTGCTGGACTTGAGCGAGGGATTCCTGATAGCGCTTTACTCCAAAACGAGCGAAAATCCCAAAATTGCCTGTCACTACGATCCTTCCAAGCGAAAAGGCGATCAAATCGAAGAGACACTCTGTCAGCTTTTAACGCAATCTCAGCTCAAAATTGACGACATCGGCGAAATTAATGTGGGGACTGGCCCTGGAAGCTTTACCGGGATTCGAATTGCTTTGGCCTTTGTACAAGGTTTTTGCAGTGGAGGTGATATCAAACTGCGTGCTATTTCCTCTTTGGGAATGCGCAGAGCCTCACTCACTGCCTCCATCGAAGATTGGCTGCTTGTTCCAGCTCGCAAAGGCTGGTATTACTGCGCGGGCCATGCGAAGGAGGTCATATTGAGTCATGCTGATGTTCTAGAGCTTCAAAATCAAGGATTGAAATTTCACCATATTGGAGACGTTTTGGAAGCGGAAGGAGATCTTGTGATCCAGTATTCTGATTGGAATTTGCAGGCTCTCGAAAGATGGCTATCCTCTCAGCCCTTTTGTTCAGCCAAACAGCTTCGTCCGAACTATCTAATGGAATCTTCTGCTGAGAGCAAGTTAAAAGGGCACTGAGCAGGTGATTCGCAAGCTGGAATCCAAGGATCTTTCGGATGTATTACTCATAGAAAATTTGAGTGATATTCATCCCTGGACGATAGAGATGTTCCAAGCGTATGTGGATTCTGAAGAAGAAAATCATTTGGGAAAGCAAAATCTACTTTCAGCATGGGTAGCTGAAAACCTGCAGGGTATCCAGGGATTTATATGTCATTCCTCAGTATCCCCAGAAGCGGAGATTCATAAGATTGCAGTTCATCCTCAGTATCGACGCCAGGGTATCGGTTTGTATCTACTCGGACATGCCTTAGAAAAACTTAAAGAAAATCATGTGGAAAAAGTTTTTTTGGAAGTTCGTGAAAAAAATATTTCAGCCCAAAAACTCTATGAAAAACAAGATTTCATCAGAGTCAACGTTCGAAAGGCTTATTACTCGGATGGAGAATCCGCGTGGATTTACCAATGCAAGCTGAATACCCTGAAACAAATTAGCTTAGGAATTAAATAATCAAATGAGTACGGAGCAGATGAATTCTAAGGTGAGAATTGCAACCCGCTTTGGAGATATCGTTTTGAAAATGCGGCCCGATTTAGCTCCGCAACATGTGAACAATTTTTTGGAATTGGTAGATAGCCATTTTTATGATCAAACTTTGTTTCACCGCGTTGTTCCAGGATTTGTTATCCAGGGCGGAGACCCCAATAGTCGATTAGAAGACCGACGTTTACATGGAACGGGGGGTTCAAACAAGACACTGAAGGCCGAGTTTACCCAGGTGACTCATAGCCGAGGAATGGTTTCCATGGCACGCTCACAAGATCCGAATTCAGCTTCATCTCAATTTTTTATCGTAGTTGATGATTCTCCGCACATGGATGGTCAGTACAGTATTTTTGCGGAAACTATTGAAGGCATAGAGGTTGTAGACGAAATTTGTCAGGAAAGGTTGGACTCAAGGGATAACCCCATCGAGCCAATTAGTATGAATGTAACACGATTCGATTTGGATATCCAGGAAGAGGCGGCAGCATGAGGATTCGCCCCCGCCATAAGCACCCAGTTAGGAACTGGGGAATTCGGCCAGGACTGGCCGGCTTTTACTTTATCGCCCTACTTTTTTCGGGACTACTGCTTTTCTTTTTGATTCGTTCGGGTACCTGGCTAACCCACGAAGACGGCTATGACAAAATAGGTTGGGCCTTGGTGCTTTCAGGCCAGTCACGCGATTGTGAGAGAAGTGATATGGCTGTTCAGTTGTATAAAGACGGACGAATTGACACTATTGTACTCTCGAGTGTTCGGGTTTTTAAAAATCGATACCAAGGAGAATTTTTAATTCCAGATATGGTGGCGCAAGGCATACCTAGGCAAAGTATCGTGGAGTTGCGTCATGATGAATATTCTACCCTGGGAGAAGCCAGGCTTTTGATTCGGGAGTTACGCTTGCATGGGATGGATTCTGTATTGCTAATCACCAGCAGTTTTCATTCTCGTCGGGCAGCGAGAACCTTTAATCACTTATCAGAAGGCAGACCTAAATTTCTAGTAAGTTCAGCCTCGACTTGGTCGTATAATCCTTCGGCTTGGTGGGCTAATCGAGAGAGTCGAAAAAATTGGCTAAGTGAATGGGCCAAGACCCTCTATTCCTATCCAGAATTATGGTTAAGCAAACCCGTTTTCCGTAAGAATGACTCTAGCAGTCTAGTTGAGGCCGTAACACCTATTTCTTTGGACTCAATTGTTATAGATAGCATTTCGATGGGCAGCGACTCTTTAGCACCTTCGGCTATA
>JBBQAD010000061.1:0-10684 GCA_038315885.1 Fibrobacteria bacterium
GGCGACCCCCTAAGGGTCGCCGCCCTCATTTTATAAGCATCCTGAAACCTGATTGAAACTTGAAACGACTAGTTTTAAAAAATAATGTCACAATTTGAAGAGGAAATAGAGACGTTTCCACTTTGTAACACTCTATTTAAATGGTTCACTGATGTTTTTCAATCAGCAAATATTAGGCTAACAAATAAACGGGACATTATGTTAACAATTAAGCTGAATACTGCATTGCTCAGTAGGGTAAGGCTAATTTTTTGAGCCCAGGTTTTTCATCTCATCACGAATTTTAGCTGCTTCTTCGTATCGTTCCGCTGCGACAGCTTTATCCAATTTTTCTTGTAAGCGATCCAAAGGAGATTTCCACAGTTTTTCTGGTTCGGGATTTTTCATAATTTTTTCATCTAGCTTATCTTCAAAGGATTTTAGGGGAGATAGAATAATATCGGATTGAGCCTCCGTTACCGGTTCCAGGCCATCGACCTGCTCTTGGGGAACTCCCGCAGATTCTAATACATCCTGATTACAGCGAATCGGTACTTTATACCTAAGGGCTAAGGCGAGAGCATCGGACGGACGGGCATCCAGATCCATTTCCTCAAGACCGGTGTTTATAAAAATTCGGGCGAAAAAAGTGTTATTCTCCAGGGATGTAATGGCAACAGCTGTTATACGAGCATGCAGATGTTCAAGGGCATTCTTCATTAAATCGTGCGTCAGGGGACGGGGGAGACTCTCACTATTCAATACACTTAAGATGGAGTGTGCTTCTGCAGCACCGATAAAAATGGGAAGCAGTACATCCTCTTCGGGCGATTTTAAAAAAACCACAAATCCGAGCCGAGTCATTCCAACATTATGAACTTGTACTTCTTTGTAGGTATCGTCTAATTCCACTGTATATCAATTCCCTGTTTGACACTTAAAATAGGCGATTATTCAGTTTTAATCGATGTAAACCTGAAAATATTTAAATCCCACTACTCTCAGCGTTTAAACATTAAATAGAAACAGCATAATATCGCCATCTTGGACGAAATATTCCTTACCTTCGGTTCGCACCAATCCCTTTTCCTTGGCAGAATTCCAACTTCCACAGTTTACAAAATCCTTATAAGCCAAAGTTTCTGCCCTGATAAACCCTCGTTCAAAATCGGTATGGATTACCCCGGCAGCCTGGGGAGCCTTGAATCCTTTGGGTATCACCCAGGAGCGAACTTCTTTTTCTCCAGCGGTGAAATAGGTTTCGAGACCCAGCACCGAAAAGCCTTTCCGTATCACTTGATCCAGTCCCGATTCTCCCAATCCCAATTCTTTTAAAAATGATTCTCTCTCTTCTTCGGGGAGTTCGCCTAATTCACTCTCAATTTTGCCACTGATGGTTAAAACTTCTGAGTTTTCTTTGTGTGCCATTGCCTTTAAGGCTTCAATGTGACTATTGCCGGTATGGATTTCTTCTTCTCTAACATTGGCCACATAAAACATGGGCTTAAGCGTTAACAATGCAAATTCCTGGATACTTTTAAGTTCTTCTTCCGTGAAAGAAACGCTACGGGCTGGAAGGTCCTGGTTAAAGGCCTGCATTAATTTTTCCATGGCCTCGACTTTTATTTTCAATTCTTTGGCATCTTTACCCGGACCTGCTGCCAATTTTTTGTCTTTGCTTAGGCGCTTCTCTATTGTATCCATATCGCGCAAAATCAATTCGGTATTAATGATTTCACAATCTCGAACGGGGTCCACTGAGCCTGCTACATGAGTGACATCAATGTCATCAAAACAGCGAACCACTTGCATGATGGCTTCAGTTTCACGAATATGGGATAGAAACTGATTTCCAAGACCCTCTCCTTGGCTGGCTCCCTTGACCAAACCTGCGATATCTACGAATTGCATAACCGCCGGAGTGACTTTTTTCGGCTTATAAATTTCAGCCAAATGCTTAAGCCTCGCATCGGGCACGTCGACCATTCCAACATTGGGTTCTTTGGTACAGAAGGGAAAATTGGCGGCTTCGGCACCCGCATTCGTCAAAGCATTGAAAATGGTGGATTTTCCCACGTTTGGTAAGCCTACAATTCCACATTTAAATCCCATTTTATGCCTCTTTTCGCGGCATAATGTAGCCTGGACCGAGGGATGGTTCAATGTTTATAAAATTCCCTAAGGTTTCAGTTCGAAAAGCTGGATAATTTAGGAAGCACAAGCCTAAGTAATCTTTAAAAGACTACAATCTTAGTTGAGCTTGGTGTGCATGTATAAAATGGGGATGAAATGGTCGCCTCTTTATGGCGTGAAAAATTGCTGAATATACAGCGCAAACTCTACCACCAGAATTTGCGACTGGTCAGAGCATCGTTGGGAAAAAACCTCTCCATCGACCGCTACGCCGCCCAGTATCGAAAATATTTACATCGCTATGAAAGAATAAGCAGCAAAGGAGAATTACTCAAACACGCTCTTTCGTCTAATATTGTTTATCAGGGCGATTACCACAGCTTGCAGCAATCACAACACGCCGTGTTTAAGATTCTGAGGGAGATTGCGGATAAAAAAAAATTAAGCCTGTGTGTGGAGCTTTTCCATGCCAGCGATCAGCGTTACTTGGATGCTTATCTTCGTGAAGAATTGGATTTTCCAGGGCTACTGAAAAAAAGCCATGCGCAAAAAAAGTGGCCCTTCAATTGGGATCAATGGCGGCTTATTCTGGAATTTTGTCAGCGAAAAAAAATTCCCGTAATTGGAATCAATAGCCTAGGACAAGATTCAAGTGACGGCATTCTTTCCCGCGATCGTTTCGCAGCTAAAATAATTACCAAGCTTCATATCGCCCGTCCTGATACGCTCATCTATGTAATCGATGGAGACTATCATGTGTCGCCCAATCATTTGCCCAAAGAAGTGGATCATTTTCTGGGTATACTGGATATGAAACCCAGACGAACCATTATTTATCAAAACGCTGAAAATCTGTATTGGAAATTGGCACGATCAGGACATGAAGAGGTCGATGTATTACAAATTGACAGCGAAAGTTTTTGTCTAATGAATACTTTGCCCGCCAATAAAATTCAGAGCTATCTAAACTGGCTCGATTATGGTGGTGATGCCTATTTCCCCATGCAAGGAGATTGGGAGGAAGGAGAACCACCCGGTCTATCTGTGACGCAAATGATTGAATTAATCTGTACACTCCTGGGATTAAAAATTTCTCAAACCAGTTTGGATCTACTCTCCGTGCATTATGGGAGTGACAGTCAATTTCTGGAACAAATCGAAAAAGACCCATCGCTCTCTCCCAGACTAAAACAAATTCGGGACAAATTAGAGCGTGGAGAAGGTTTTGTTTTAGAAGTTCCTAATGGAAACAAAGGGAATCTGGTAAATCATCGTACTCAGACTAGTTATGACATCTATTTGCCTAATGCCAGTTTAAATATGGCTGCTGAAGAAGCTGCACATTTTGTGAATCTGGCTTTGCGAGGGCCCCTGCGCGTCGACCTTGCACCATTTGATTTATTCTATCGCTGCATCATGACCGAATGTCTGGGCTTTTTTGGTTCCAAGCTAATCAATGAAAAACGCAAGGCGCCTACTGAGCATAGCCTACGCGTGTTTCTAGGGCAGATTCGCAAGAGTCACTTGAGTCCCAAATTAGAAGCAGAATTGAATTCACAGTTGATAGAAGAAGAATTTTTATTGGCCCGATCAATGTTACAGCATTTTCATCTCGACCGACAAGGAGCAGATTCTCTGATCTATGAAAAGAAATTTACCCCTTTGATTAATAGGGCAGGTGAAATAGCTGTACGCTTGGCAACGCAAGTGGGTTATGTATTAGGAAATAAGTTGTATTACGGAATGAAACGAGGCATCGTATCCATTTCCGAATTACAGCATTTATTTGTTTGTCCATTCGATGAGCCACGACAAGCTTTTGAACACTATCAGGCACTTTCACACGCCTTGATTAATTTCAACCCGCCCACACGACTCTAAGGCCACCTTTATACCAATTTAAACCGGCTTCACATATTACCTTATGCCCATGTTTGGGCTTATTTCCCCTCGTCATTTTTCGTACAGGCTACTGCTTTTATGTTGTGGCTATCTTTTCTTCGAGGGCTGTAGTTATCGCGCCAACCCAAGCAACATGCCAGCCAAGCCATCGCAAAGCCGGATTCAACAAAATTGGGCCCTATTTGGAAAAAACCAATTGCTCTGGCCTCAGCTGCTTACTGATAGTTCGAAAACAGATAATGAGCCAAGCAGTGATACAATAAGATTGGGGATTTTCCCCACCTGGTTACAGCATTACAGTGAAAGCAAGACCTGTGATTCTTGTCACCGCTTATCAAAAAATGGACAAGAATTTTTTTTCGATACTTATTTTCGGGAAAGCGTGGCGAGTCTTTTACCCAATTGTCATGTGGAGACAATCTATCCTCATGATGCACTGTTAAAAAAAAGCAAAATCGAGCTAGAGACTTTTTTACCAGATACTTTCTTTTACTTTGAAAAAATCCTGGACGGTTTTAATTTCCCCTTGATTTACCGAGAGAATGATGGGCTTATTCCCGATGATACCAGAAGGAAGCTCAGCTTTCTCTGCGGAAAATTGAATCTGGATTACCTTTTTGTTCCTAAAAGGGTCTCAACTTGGGTATATCCAGTTCAATCAAATCAGCATCAGGGAGCCTTGATCTACGAATTCGCCGCACTTCTGTGGAACAATCGTCAAGGGAAAATAGAATGGGTCAGCAACTATCGGGAGGAAATAGATAATCTCGATTTGGATGTATCTCTCGCCTCCAGGCTGGACAAAAATTGGAAATCACACATTAAGGAAATGGGGCCATTATGGCACAAGTTCATCAACCAAGAACCTCGCTAAAGAAGAATCCATCCATGAAACATTGGGTAATTCTCATTTTTTCTCTGCTGCTTGGCCTTTTGGGATGTAATAAGCAAGACCAGAAACAGGCTCAAACTGAGACTGAAAAGCCGATCGTAAAAACCTTTACTATTGCAGTTATCCCCAAAGGAACGAATCACGAATTCTGGAAATCCATTCACGCCGGTGCAATCAAGGCTGCTCGAGAAATGGGCAATGTTAACATCGATTGGAAAGGTCCCCAAAAAGAAGATGACCGAGATGCCCAGATTACAGTGGTTGAAGACTTCATATCCAAACGGGTTGATGGCATCGTTTTAGCACCTCTCGATAATACTGCCTTAGCCAGACCGGTTGCAGATGCCAGTAGCAATAATATCCCAGTCGTCATTATTGACTCCGGGCTGGAAAGTGATGTGTATCGCAGTTTTATCTCAACCGATAATTTTAAAGCCGGCGCCATGGCGGCAAAAGAAATGGGCAAGCTATGCAATGGACAGGGAAAGGCGCTCATCATGCGTTATATGGAAGGCAGTGCCTCTACCATGGAGCGAGAAAATGGTTTTCTTCAAACTCTGAAGCTGGATTTTCCGGAGATTGAAATTCTCTCAGATAACCAGTATGCAGGTCCGACCACAGAAACCGCCTTACAAACTGCAGAGAATCTTTTGATTCGGTTTCCTCAGGCTAATGCCATTTTTTGTCCCAATGAAAGTTCCACTTTCGGAATGTTAAAAGCGCTAAGAGATATTAACAAAGCCGGAAACGTCCAGTTTATAGGCTTTGATGCTAGTAGAGTTTTGGTGGAGGGATTGAAAGCGGGTGAAATCAAAGGACTTATCGTACAAAATCCCCTAAAAATGGGATATCTGGGGGTAAAGACCATGGTCTCTATTCTAAAGGGTGAGACAGTGGAAAAAGTCATTGAAACAGGTGCAGAATTGGTAACCCAAGAAAATATGGCACAACCAGAAATCGCAGAATTGTTAAATCCTCCCTTGGATCAGTATCTGGTCGATTAATTGCAACGTGAATACGAAGATTCAAGGCGAGTTAAATCGTTTGCGGCCTATGAGGTGATACTACGTGCAGGCTAGGGTAAATCCAATTCTGGAAATGCACCATATCAGCAAATCTTTTGGAGCCACCCGTGCCTTGAATAATGTGACACTCAAGGCATACCCCGGTCGCATACTGGCATTGATTGGAGAAAATGGAGCAGGCAAAAGCACCTTAATCAAAATTATAAGTGCCGCATTAAAACCAGACCAGGGTGAAATTCTTTTCCAAGGCAATCCATATCAACCTGAAAGTCCAGCCATGGCTAGGGCCTCGGGTGTGGGCATTGTTTATCAGGAACTAGCCTTGGCTCCCGATTTGAGTGTCAGGGAAAATTTACTGCTGGGAATGGAGCCCCAGCGTTTGGGGATTCTGACCTCTACGAAGGAAATACTCAAACCGGCAAGGCAATTTTTAAAGACCTTGGGCATACCACTCGAAGTTCCCATTGTGAACTTGAGCGTGGCGAACCGACAAATGGTGGAAATTGCCCGATGTTTATGCCAAAAATCGAGGCTGCTAATTCTAGATGAACCCACTTCATCACTTTCTAATAGTGAAACACGGCTCCTTTTTGATACTCTCCGTAGCTTAAGTTCTAAAGGAGTGGCCCTTATCTATATCAGCCATTTTCTTGAAGAGGTACAAAGTCTGTGTAACGATTATCTTGTATTAAGGGATGGCCAAGTGGCCGGAGAAGGCGAAATTAGTCAAGTCTCTCTCGGCCAATTGATAAGCCAGATGGTAGGGAGAGAAAACTCCGAGTTGTATCCAAAGATAAACACTCCTAGTAATACTATTGCTTATCGAATTGATTTAAAAAAAGCCTCTGGTCTGGCGCATCCCTGCTTTTTCAATATCCATCACGGCGAAATACTTGGCCTTGCTGGCTTGATCGGTAGCGGACGAAGTGAATTATTGAAATCATTGATGGGTTTAAACGGAAAGGTTCAAGGTCAGATTGAAAAGTGTCACGAAAATGACAGCCACAAAAATTCTTTTCTGCTAGACCTGGCTCGGATGAATCCCAAAAAAGCCTTTTCTATTAAAATGGGATTGCTCTCTGAGGATCGAAAAGAAGAAGGACTCGCCCTAAATTTATCCATTGAAGACAATATAAGCCTGCCTACCCTTTCCCAATTTCGTACTTATTTCTGGCTAGCTCTAAAGCATCGTAGGGCTATACTTTGGAATTGGATTCAAAAACTGGGTATCAAAACCCGGATTCCCCAAATGCCAGTCTATACATTGTCCGGCGGCAACCAGCAAAAAGTGGCAATAGGACGCTTGCTCCATCAAGAGCTTGAATTGTTACTCTTAGATGAACCAACCCGGGGGATAGATATTGGAGCCAAGCAGCAAATTTACCAGCATATTGAAGAAGCCGTACAAGAGGGAAAGTCAGTGATTATAGCAGGGTCTTATCTGCCCGAACTTTTTGGTTTGTGTACAAGTCTCTTGGTCATGCATCGGGGAAGCTGCAGCCCGGTTCAAAAAATATCAGAGTGGACAGAGGAATCGGTAATGGCCTGGGCGACTACGGGTGCCCTGACTCTCGAACCAAAAAAAAAGACTCAGGAAAGCATGTGATCATCCACAGTTTCAAAGCAAGACTTAAATCTGATTGGAAGGCCTATGCCGGCATTCTTGGCCCCTTTCTAGCGCTACTGATGGTAATTGTGCTATTCGGGAGTTTGGAACCCACCCGCTTCTTAAGTTTTTACAACATAAAGACAGTAGCTAATCAATCGGTCATTGTTGCTCTCGGTGCAATCGGAATGACCTTGATTATGGTTAGCGGCGGGATTGATCTATCCGTCGGGAGTGTTATATCCCTGACCACTGTAATTATCGCATTAGCATTGAATATGGGAATGCCTCCCAGTCTGGCCATGTGTGCAGGCCTGGTAAGTGCCTGTATGGCTGGTCTTTTAAATGGATTATTGATCACAAAATTACGCATTGTACCCTTTATCGCTACACTCGGTATGCTGGAAGTGTTACGTGGTCTGGCTCAGTTGTTGGCCCATGAACAAAAGGTGGATGCGCAGTTCAGCTGGCTAAACCGGATAATGTTGAAATTGCCAGAAGCATCCTGGCTTATTTTTTCACCAGGTGTCTGGCTCATGTTACTCTCAACCCTTTTTATGGCTTGGTTCTTGAAGTATACCGTTCTGGGGCGACACGCTTTTGCTTTGGGCTCAAATGAAAATACCGCTCGGCTGTGCGGAATTTCAATCGCTGCTACCAAGTGGAAAATCTATGCCTTGGCTGGGCTATTTTTTGGCTTTGCAGGCTTGGCGCAATATTCCCGATTGGGGATAGGAGACCCTACGGTAGCCGTGGGAAAAGAATTGGATATTATCGCCGCCGTTGTGATTGGTGGCGCATCGCTTTCAGGCGGCAAGGGTTCAGTATTAGGTGCAGTGCTGGGATCTTTTTTGATGTCGTTTTTGCGAAATGGCTGCACGATGATAGGAGTCAGCAGCCCTGCCCAGAAAATTGTGATTGGCTCCATCATTATTTTTGCAGTAGCCTTTGATGGCTGGAGAAGTCGAAGAATTGCAGCATGAGGCCGCAACCATCTGATACACCGCAAAACGATTCTGAGGCCCTAAGCTCTCTATTAAGAGGACTCGATCGCGCAGGCTCCTTAAAACAGATTGTTACTCTTCCGGGAAAAACTACATCCTTGGAAAAATTTCCCGACCAATTAGCTCTCCCGCTTATTGAAGTCCTTAAAAAACAGGGAATTAATGCCTTATATTCTCACCAAGTTCTTGCCTTAAACCAAGCTTTCGATAAGAAGAACTGGATATTAAATACTCCAACAGCCTCAGGTAAATCACTGTGTTTTTGGCTACCTGTTTTACAAGGTCTTCTGGAAGATCCCAAACGACGTTGTATTGCCCTTTTTCCCACTAAAGCCTTGGCTCAGGATCAATTTCAGAAATTAAACGAGTTAATCGATTCTTCGGCTGACCTGATGTCAGTTTGTAGGCCACTATTATATGATGGTGATACAAAAAAAATGAGCAAGGCTGAGACTCGACGTGACACCAATATACTTTTTACAAATCCCGATATGTTACACTGCTCGATTTTGCCCAAACATGGGCGCTGGGGTAACTTTTTTGCAAACTGCAAATATATCGTGGTTGATGAGGCCCATGTCTACAGAGGCATTTTTGGTTCCCATGTGTCACTGCTTTTTTCTAGAATGCGTCGTCTCTGTGAACGTTTTGGTTCTGACTTGCAATGGTTTTTGGCATCAGCCACCATCGGAAATCCCCAACAATTGGGACAACTGCTAATTAGTCAATCCATACAATGTATTCAAAGTTCCGAGTTACAGATGGCAGAGAAACTGTATGCGATTTGGGATCCTACTGAAATCGGTAAAGAAGGAATATATCGCGGCAGCATGTACCAGCATGCCCAGGAGTTATTGCAAGGAATGGGCACTTCGGGGCTGCGCTGCCTAGCCTTTACGCAATCCAGATTACAATGTGAACTTTTGGCCAAATATTTAAAAGAAAAAATAAGCAGAAGTTTCTCAATTACAGACCCAGTATCGAGTCACTTCGTCGAGAGTTATCGTGGTGGATATACTCCCAAAGAAAGAAGACTCATCGAGCAGAGGATCAGTAGGGGAGAAACCCGCATTGTAATCTCCACCAGTGCCTTAGAATTGGGAATTGATATCGGCGATCTTCAAGTCGTACTCTGTTTTGGATTTCCTGGTTCACTCTCCACCTTCCGTCAAAGAGCCGGTCGCGCCGGAAGAAGAATGAAACAATCTGTCGTCATTCTTCTCAGCAGCTCAGCTCCTCTTGATCAGTACATTAACCGTCACCCTGAATACCTTTGGCAAGGCCACGCAGAGGATGTCGTACTCGACCCCAATAATCCCAGCATTATGCGGATTCATCTACTCTGTGCAGCTTTTGAATTGCCCTTAGCCCACTCAGATGCCCGATTTTTTGGGCCAGGATTTCAAACTGTGCTGCAATCACTACTTGCAGAAAGCAAGCTAAAGCAACTTGATGAAAAATGGTACCTTCCCAAAGGTGAAACACCTGCCCTGCAATATGGACTTCGTAGTCTTTCTGAAGAACGTTACCGTATCACTAATGTTGAAGATGTCGAAAATACCTTGTCCGAATTAGAATCCAATCCACAACGTCGAGGGCTGTTTCCCGGAGCCATTTACTTACACCAGGGTGAAAATTATGAAGTTGTTGCACTTGATTCAGAACGAAAACAAATTTTAGTAAAACAGAGTCAAGCCAATTATTTCACTGTTCCACGTTTTGTAGGTAACACATTTTGGACAGATGAAACTGAATCGAAAACCCTTGACCACTTTAACGTGATTTCGGGTGGCCTACGTCAACAAAGCTTGCTGACACGTTTAAAATGTGTCGAATTTCATTCTAATTCTGTGCAAGGTTATATCCCTGTTCAATATTCCATGCCTGATCTCAATACTCTTGGAATCGGATTTTATCCAAACCCGGGCTTACAAGAAAAATTTATTCGAGAGGGAAACAATTATTTAGCCGGCCTTGCTGGACTGCTTCATCTGTTAGAGGCGGCCTTGCCGATGGTGGCATTACTTGAAAAAGAAGATCTACAAGCTTCGATTGATTGCAACCGACCTGAGGCCTTTGGAATTGTTTTTTTTGAAAACTATGAGGGGGGAATGGGTTTAGTACAAAAACTATTTCAGTTGGT